>JAYSZS010000255.1:0-9256 GCA_043737935.1 Propionivibrio sp.
GAGTCCAGTGGTGATGGACTCAGCCTGGCTCAACTTACAGCCGAAGTCGGGAATGCCGATATCCCGCAGATCGCTGTACGCCTTGGCGAAATTACGAACGAACTCGAAACAGCCCGGAATCATCATGCTGAACTTGCCGCCACCCTCGCCACCGCCAAAGCGGCACTTGCCAGGATCGCCGGCAGCGACGACGCCGCTCGCGCCGAGTCAGCGCGCCAGGATGCACTGGCCCGTATGGCTGACGCCGTCGAACGCTTCATCAAGGTTCATACCGCTGGCCGGCTACTGCGCTGGGCCATCGACCGTTACCGCGAAACCAAGCAGGGCCCCATGCTGGCACGGGCAAGTGAAATATTCTCCGGCCTTACCCATGGCTCGTTCGCCAGACTGGTCGTCGATTTCGAGTGTGATCCGCCTAGGCTCGATGGTCTGCGCCCGGACGGAAAGACAGTCGGCATTGCCGGCATGAGCGATGGCACCCGCGATCAGTTGTACCTCGCTCTGCGTCTGGCGGCTCTTGAGATGCATATTGAACAGGCGCACGTCTTGCCCTTCATCGCTGACGATCTTTTCATCAACTACGACGTCGACCGTGCCCGGGCAGGGATCGAAGCCCTGGCCAGACTTTCGGAAACAACTCAGGTGATCTTTTTGACGCACCACGAACATCTGGTGCCGGTGGTGAAGTCGGTGTTTGGCGAGACGTCGAACATCGTTGAACTGAATTGAACGGAAGTACCGTGTCGAGCGTTTGATCACGTTCCGGAAGACCATGTGGCAGAGCTTGACGGCCTGTGCCGACAGGCTGACTTCGATATCGCACAAACTCTCGCGCTAGGTCAGTTGCGCAAAGGCCATCACCCGGGACGATTCGGTGCACGCAAACGATTTGGCGTAGCGATCGTCACCCTATTGATCGACGAGTCGGGTAAGGTCGTCCACGGCAGAAAATCCATCAGTTGGGCGAACAGCGTCTTGCCGGTGTTCATGAGCGGCTCCGGGTGTGGTTACCCCGGAATTTTTTTCCCATCTTCATTTTGACGTTCAAATCGACACCACGCTTTTTCAGGCTGAATCCATTGCCATTCATGGCTTTCAGCGATTCGCCTCCTTGTTTAACCGGACAGAAATGATTGCAAGCCAGTTCGATCTGCCACCCTTGATGATGATCTTATAACCGCTGCCCGCTGCTCGCTAACCCTGGCGGCTGACCGCTGGCAGTATTGTCTGGACAACCGAAGGTGCCATTGAATTTTCTGTCCTTGAAAGGTTCCTGCTTGAACCTGGCCCTATGCTTTCGTGCGGCACACCGTGAACGGCTGGCGGAGGGTTGCAGGCTGACTTGAAGCCCTGATGCTTGACCGATGATCATGAACTTCTTCCGATATACGTTGACCATAATGGGCAACTCACAATTCACAACAAGAGGGGATCAACATGTCAATCCAGTCGCGCTCTCACGGGTGTTTTTCTTGTCTTCGGAGCCCTTCCAGCGCTTGTACGACCACCGAAGAAAAACCGGCAGTGGCGGCACTGCCTGCTCCACCGCCATTGATTGCTCTTCCCTATGACCAGGCAGTGCGCAAGGCCGCGCTGGATTTGCTGGCCAATGCCAAACTGGCTGTGGATCAAAAGTACAACATGCTCATCGATCCGCTCGTAGACGGTAACAGCGGCGCACAGACGGAGGCGACAGCCGCAATGGAGCAATCGGTGGTACAACTGGTCAAGGAGAATTACAGTCAGGTTAGCGTCAAACCCTTCACCAGCGAAAGCGTGTCTTCTCTCCCCTTGCTCATGGTCGGCACCTTCACGCCAGTCAACCTGCAGGGAAAGGCCGATGGCGAACGCGATGCCTATCGCATCTGTTTCGCTCTCGCCGATCTGAAGACCGGCAAGATCATCAGCAAGGGCCTGTCGCGTTCTCTTCCGGAGAGCTTTGATCCGACGCCGCTGGCCTACTTCCGCGAAATGCCAGTGTGGGCGAAAGACCCCGCTGTCGAGGGCTACGTCAAAACCTGTCAGGGAACAAAGGCCGGCGACCCGATCAATCCCGCCTACATCGACGCCGTACTCGCTGCATCGACGATCAGCGAAGCAACCAATGCCTATCAGGCAAAGCGTTACAAGGACTCGCTGGCACTCTACCAGTCAGTGCTTACCAATCCCGCCGGCAACCCGGCGCGAGTGTACGCCGGCATCTACCTTGACAACATGAAATTGGGGAACAAGAAGGCGGCCATGCAAGCTTTTGGGCGCCTGGTCGACATGGGTTTGGCGACCGACCGACTTGCCGTCCGCTTCAACTTTCCACCCGGCGCAACCGCTTTCTCACAGGATCAGCAGGCGTCTTCCCAGTGGTTGTCGGAGATTGCCAAACAGTCACTTCGTCAGACCTCGTGCATAGAGGTTGCGGGTCATACCCGGCGCAGCCCATCCGAGCAGTTGGATGAGCGCCTTTCGCTGCAGCGAGCCGAGTTCGTCCGGCAGAAGATGGTGGCGGCCAACCCCAACTTTGCCAAGCGCTCTCAGGCAAAGGATTATGGTTCTCAACGGGCCATCGTGGGTACCGGCAAGGGCAACGACTCGGATGCCCTGGATCAGCGCATTGAGTTCAAGAAGATTTCGTGCTGATTCCAGGCGCGTGACCCACATGCCCCGGAGGGGAAGACAGTCCTCGCACCCGCTCAGGGCAGCTCTGCTGCTTCTCTCCGGGCTGTTGCTGGGTCTGCTGGTCGGGCCTGCGGCGGGCGCAAACGATGCGGATACGGCGCCGAGCCTACGTCTCGAAACCGGCAGTCACATTGCCCCGGTGCGCGCCGCGAGTATGGACCGGGACAGACGCTACGTCGTCACGGCTTCCGAAGACAAGACTGCCCGCGTCTGGGATGTTGCCAGCGGTTCCCTGCTGACGGTCTTCCGGCCACCCTCCGCGCCCGGCAATGACGGCAAGTTGTACGCAGTGGCCATGTCTCCCGACGGCTCCACTATCGCAACCGCCGGTTGGACGGTTAACAACGATGTCTATCTGGTACGGCGCAATGACGGCCAGATCATCCCCCGTATTTCCGGGCTGCCTGACGTGGTGACGCATCTGTCGTTTTCTCCCGATGGCAAGATGCTTGTTGCGGGACTGTGGGGGAAACAGGGCGTGCGCGTGTTCCTGGGCGCCGATGGGTGGGCAAACGCACGCGAGCTGCAAGGGGATGCCGATTATTCGGAAGAAGTAAATGCCACCGCTTGGTCACCTGACGGTAAAAGTCTGGTAGTCAGCAGTGCCGACGCTTTCCTGCGCGCCTACGAAGTGACAGGCAAGGGCACAAGCTGCTTTCGAGAGGCAGCCTGGCCGGAAATGGCGTGCCTTTTGGTGTGGCGTTTTCACCTGACGGGCAGACCGTGGCGGCAGGTGCTTCGAACCAAGGCAGCATCGACCTCCTCGACGCCAGAACCCTGAAGTCGAAGAAGGTTCTTGCAACCGCCGTGGCGAGCCTGTCGAGGAGCCTGAGCGTCGTCGCCTGGTCGGCCGACGGCAAACAGGTCTTCGCAGTGGGGAGCTGGATTAACGACAAGGGACAATTCGCGATCTGTGTCTGGTCTGCCGACGGCATGGGAGCGTCCTCGTGCATTCCGGTCGCCGGCAACACGATCACTGCATTGCCGTCTACGGCTGACGGCAGATTATTTTATGCGACGGCCGATCCTTCGTTGGGCGTGCTGGGCGCCGATGGACGCCCCCTGATCAGCGTCGGCAACAACTTGCAGGACTTCCGGAATCTGCGCAGCCGATTCCGTCTCGCCAGTGATGCCAGCGCACTTGCCTTCCGCGAATCGCGTCCTGGTCATGCTATTGATGCGTTCGACACCCGCCAGCCTAGCTGGACCGAGACCGGCAAGGACTGGCAGCCGGCAAGGACGACAGCCGGCAAGACCAGCATTGACAACTGGTTTGAGCGGCTGCGGCCGATGCTGAATTGAAAAGCACTCAATCTCGACATCGGCGAGTGATCGCTTTCGGCCAGTGTCTCGCGCGATGGCGAACGTGTCGCTGTCGCGACGAATCACAAGCTTCGCCTGTATGACCGTAGCGGTCGCGAACTTTGGCGTTCGGCTGCACCTGCCACACCCTGGCAGATCACCCTCAGTGACGATGGCCGTTGGCTGGTCGCGGCGTTCAGCGATGGCACGCTTCGGTGGTACAAGGTACAGGACGGTAGCGAGCAACTCGCTTTTTTCCCGCATAGGGACGGGCGCCGCTGGGTGATGTGAACTCCGGGGGCGATTTTGCCGCCAGCCCGGGTGGCGAGAACCTCGTCGGCTGGCAGGTCGACCGCGGGCCGGCGCAGGCGGCTGATTTCTACCCGGTATCGCGTTTTCGCGCCGAGTATTACCGGCCGGAACTGATCTCCGAGGTGATCAGCAAGGGAAGTGCACAGGCCGCGTTGGCCTCTCTACCTGGAATCCCTGCTCGCCCGACAGGGAACCAGGCGTTTTTGGAACGCCTGCCACCGACAGTCCGCATCCTCTCGCCCGACGCCGAGAGTGTTGCCAAGGATGGCGAGATAAACTGCAGGTTGCCGTCCGCTCGCCCGTGGGGCACCGTCAACAAAACTCAGCGGGCGTGTCAACGGCCAGCCGATAGCCATCCGGATTCTATCCTCGCTCAGGAGTTCGAGCTCGGGCAGCAGCAAGGAGGAAAGCATCCACGAGGTGCAGATTTCCCTGCCGGATGTCGATGCAGATCTGCTGCTATTTGCCGAAAACATACACGGCGTATCGCCGGAGGCCGCCTTGACGATCAAAAGGCCTCTAGCAGCCGTTATCAAGAAACAGGCGGATTCCCCATTTGCCGCGGTGGGCCAGCCGGATTCTGTCGCTTAAGACGGCGTAGACTTCCGGCCCAACCTTTACATTCTCGCGATTGGCATCAGCAAGTATGAGGATGCCTCAATCCAGCTCGAATTCGCAGCCAAGGATTCGACCGATCTGTCAAATTTCTTCAAGTCGCAGGAGGGTGGCCTATACCGGAAGGTGTCGGTTCGCCTGCTGACTGACGCCAAGGCTAAGCGCGACGATGTCCTTGACGGGCTCGAGTGGATACGCAAGGAGCTGACCTCACGGGACATTGCCTTTGTCTTCATCGCCGGGCACGGCGCCAATGATGCCGACGGTACGTATTACTTCCTGACTCAGGATGTCAATATCAAGTCACTGAAACCCACCGGGGTGATCTTCACCGAGATTCGCAACACGCTGGTTTCATTGCCGGGCAAGGCGCTTTTCTTTATCGACACCTGCCATGCGGGTAACGTCCTGGGAACCGGTACGCGCTCCTTGCGTATGGACACCACAGCGGTGGTCAATGAACTTTCGAGTGCCGACAACGGAGTCATCGTCTTCGCGGCGGCAACGGGGCGCCAGTATGCCAAAGAATCATCGGAATGGGGCAATGGCGCGTTTACCAAGGCCCTCCTCGAAGGCCTGCGCGGTCAGGCGGACTACAACAAGTCCGGTTGCATCACGCACAAGATGCTCGACCTCTATGTCTCTGAACGGGTCAAGATGTTGACCCAGGGAGAGCAGTCATCGGTGACCATCGTCCCCAATGGCGTCCCCGACTTCCCTCTGGTTCTCGGGAAGCACTAGCAGCCTGTCGGACTCCGTGCCGGAAAAGAACGCGGTCAGCATGCGTCTAAGCAAGGCGGCGCACACCATGCCGACTATGACTACGGCAAGGACGGTGGCCTATCCGAATCACCCTACATCGGCAAGTGCAAATTTGACGCGGCCAAGGCCATCCTCAACTGAATTTTTGGGGATCTGAAAAAGCCGAAACAAGGGCCGGCCGGCGGTCACCTGGGACAGTTCGATCAGACCTCCCACGGGAAAAATCAGCCCGTTGCCCAAGCGGGCTGTAGCGATTGACGCTCAGGTCGACCGGCGCCAGCCCGATCGCGCTATCTCGCCCGCACGAAGCGGTAGTTGTCGGCGGCCAGCGCGTCAGCGACCCAGCCGCCGCCGAGACTTGCCGTGGTGTGCTTTGGCCCGGACGCGCCGATCGCAACGAACAGCGGCAGAAAATGTTCCGGCGTCGGGTGCGCAAAGCCGGCATGCGGCGCGGCATGCGGCCAGTCGAGCAGGGCATCGCTCTCACCAGCCATCAGGTGGGTATGTACCCAGTCACGGAAGGCCTGCGTTTCTTTGACGCGTGGCTTGCCGCGCATGTATTCGTCCAGATTGTGCGTCAGGTGCCCAGAGGCGACGATCAGTATTGTCATCGGCCAGCGACGCCAGCGCTGCGCCGAGTGCATAGTGGTGGCGAGTGCAACGTTCAGGCTGCACCGAAAGTTGCACTACCGGGATGACCGCCGCCGGGAACAACGTACGTAGCGGTACCCAGGCGCCGTGATCAAGCCCGCGGCTGGCGTCGATGCCGGCGGCGATCCCGGCATCGCCCAGTTGCTGTTTGATGCGCTGCGCCTTGCATAAAGCTCGTCGGGAAAACCGCCGAAGTCGTGCATTGTTTCGGGCTGCGCGCTGCCGCCGATAATGGGTAGCCGCGTGTTCCAGTGGGCAGAGACGAGCAGGATCGCCGCCGGGGTGGTCAGCCGTGTGGCCAGCGCAGACCACACCTGCGTCAGTTCGTCACCACCAAGCGCCGTCATCGGCGAGCCGTGCGAGAGAAAGAGAATTGCCTGTTTAGAGCTCATGCCGTGTTACCTATGGGTTGGGGACGACATTTGTTGCCGCCCCCGACGCTGCATTTAAGAGGCATCATTTTTTCGTTGCCTCAGCCGCCAGCGCATCGCTTACGCTGGCGCGACGGGCAACACACTCGACATAGGCGGAGAGAGCCGGCCACTGCTTGATGTCGAGTCCAACCCATTTTAACCAGCCCAGCACGGTGAATAGATAGCCGTCAGCCACGGTGAAGTTCTGGCCCATCAGATACTCGTGTTTCGCCAGATGGTCAGCGAGGTAGTCCAGGCGATTGGACAAATTTTTCAGCGCGATCGACTTGTATTCGGCGGGAGTGGCCGGGTTGAACAGCGGGCTGAAACCCTTGTGCACTTCCGAGTTGATGAATCCCAGCCATTCCTGCAACTGGTAGCGTTCCAGCGTCCCGGCCCTGGGGGCGAGACCGGATTCGGGCTTGAGATCGGCGATGTATTGAACGATGGCTGAGCCTTCGGTCAAGAGAACGCCGTTATCAAGTTCAAGCACCGGGACGTAGCCTTTCGGGTTGATGGCATTGAAATCGCGGCCATCGGCGGCGAGCACGCGCTTCTTGATATCGACGCGAACGAGTTCAACATCGATGCCGGCTTCGCGCAGGGCGATATGCGGCGAAAACGAACAGGTTCCGGGGGCGAAGTAGAGTTTCATTTTGCAGCTCCTTGAGATGGATTGGAAAACGCAAGACCGTACTAAAGACCAAAGGCTGGCAAAGGTGATCCCGCGTTGCATTGCACTTTAAGTGTCCCGCAATAAAGAGTAAACCCATATACAATTCAATCTGTGTTGCAAAAATCGGGATAATCCATTGGGCAAATTGGAAGCCATGCGTGTTTTCTGCTCGGTGATCGAGGCCGGTGGTTTTGCCGCCGCTGCCGAGCAGACCGGCCTCTCCACATCGGCCGTCTCGCGTCATGTGGCACAGCTCGAAGCGCATCTCAACGTGCGCTTGCTCAACCGCACGACGCGGCGGATGAGCCCGACCGACGCCGGCTTTGCCTACTTTGAGCGGTGCACGCAATTGCTCACCGATCTCGAAGAAACCGAGGCCAGTGTTTCCGGTGAAGCGCGGCATCCGCGCGGTCGCCTGCGGCTGGCGGCACCCATCGCACTCTCGGTGCTGCGCCTGGCGCCGGCCTTTGCCGCATTTTCCCAGGTCTACCCGGAGATCACGCTCGATATCGTGCTCTCCGATAACGTTACCGATTTTACTGAAGAAGGCCTGGATCTGGCGATTCGTGTTGGGCGGGTTGGGAGTGAAAATGTTGTGGCCAAGCACATCGGAGAAACGGTAATGCTGATTGCCGCCGCGCCGGCTTACCTGGCACGCGCCGGGTCCCCGCTGACCCCGGATGAACTAACCGGGCATGCCGGCTTTACCTACGCGTTTTCAGCGACAGGAAGCCACTGGGAATTTGTCGATCACAAGGGCGAAGCGCTCAGTATTCGCGTCGGCGGCTCGATCAAGGCCAACAATGGCATGTTCCTCGCCGAGATGGCAGTTGCCGGAAACGGCATCGTTTACGCCCCGTGTTTCATCCTGTTGCCCTTGATCGATCGCGGCCTGCTGGTGCGCCTGTTGCCCGACTGGGAGACCCGGCGCCTGCCGATCCATGCGGTCTATCCGACGCGTCGGCATCTGTCGGCCAAGGTGCAGGCGATGACCGCCTTTCTCACTGAATGGTTTGAAAAGCAGCCCGATCAGGCGCATTGACCGGTTGGCGCCGTAATTCAATGCAGGCGATGATCGTGGCCCGAATCCTTAATCGTGCTCATAGCCACGATGACGACCGTTATCATGGCCATGCCGGTAGTGGTGCTCCCTCTCACCTCCATACCGCTGGTAATACACCGGGGCAGAGTAGACGACCCTCGGTTGCGCATAGTAATAGACGGGCTCGGGCGCGTAATAGACACGTTGCGGCGGGTAATAGACGGGCTGGGGTGGGTAATAGACGGGCTGGGGTGGGTAATACGGCTGCGGGGCGTGATAGCCAGCCCCTCCCCGATAGACACTGGCGATGGCGACGCCAGCAGCGGCACCCAGGGCACCGCCGATGATGGCTCCGTTACGCCCGCCGACCGACTGGCCAACCAGGGCACCGGTACCCCCACCCAGCAGTCCGCCGATGACTTGATTCTGTGCCTGCGAGGAGCTGCTTGCCATGCTGGTCGCCAGCAGACCAGTCGCGATCAGAAAGAAACGGCGAATGCTTTGCTTCATGTATTTCCCTTGATGTTTTTTTCAGTGTCCGGCGTATGGCCGGCTACCTGAGACAGTTAACGTGAGCGGCCGCGTTTCGCCGACACCGTTTACAAAGTTTTACAAAATCGCTGCGGCGCTGCTAGCCAGTCGTCTGAACTGTAATTTTACAGAGCGCGTCCAGGCTATCGCGCGACTCGGTTTTGTTTCTCCGGCGTAAGCGCCAGCGCCTTGTCCCGGCTTCAATCTCGTCAGACAAATTGTGCATTGCCCGCTACACTGGCGCAGCCGACAACAAGCACAAAGTCTTGTTTCGTTTCA
>JAYSZS010000256.1:0-4062 GCA_043737935.1 Propionivibrio sp.
CGGCATGGACGTGCTGAGCTGCCAGACGCCGCAGATGAACGACAAACAGTTGTGGGTTCATCTACTGGCCTACAACGTGATCCGACTGCTCATGGCACAAGCCGCCTGCAATGCCGGCATCGATCCGCAGCAACTGAGTTTCAAGCACACGGTGCAACTGTGGACCGAGTGGGTCTCGCCAGCGCCGAAATGGCTCCGGCCATGGTTGCCGAAATCGTCGAAATCATGATGTCGCGATGGCGGACATGCGCCAGTTCATGCGCCAGTTCATGCGCCATCACGCCACGAATCTCGCGTGCCGACAGCAACTGGAGAATGCCTGTTGTCGCTGCCACTGCGGCATGATCCGGATTGCGCCCGGTGGCAAAGGCATTGGGCTGCGCTTCGTCGATCAGATAAACACGCGGCATGGGTAGACCAGCACGCTGTGCGAGATCGCGAACCATGGTGTAAAACTGTGGCGCCGAGGCTTCGTCGACCTCGCGCGCGTTGTACATTTTCAGCACCATGCTATCCGAAAACCAATAGGCGAAGAGATTCATCGCAGCACCGAACAGCAGCGCCATCAACATGCCCGTCGCCCCTCCGAGATAGCCACCAATGACACCGAACAGAGCCATGATCGCCGCCATCAGAATGGATGTTTTCAAGCAGTTGCCAAGCATCGTCGCAATCTCCTTGAAGGCCAGAAACCCGGAAGAACAAGCCCCGTTTCAGCCATTAGATTGGGAGACGAGGTAAAAATTCAAGGTGCTGGATCGAAGCTCAAACCCGGCACTATCGATGATCCGGCAAGATACTGAGCGACGGACAAGCGCTTGCCGCCGGCCCTTTGCAACTCGGTCAGGCGCAGGGCGCCTTGGCCACAAGTGACCACGATGCCGTACCTGTCGCTTGAAATTACGCTACCTGATGCGCCTGACGCCGCTATCGCTTCGGCCTGCCAGATCTTTATCGGGCTACCCTGCAGACGGGTTGCAGCACCGGGAAAAGGATTGAAGGCCCTGACCTGCCGAACCAACTGGACGGCTGGCAATCGCCAGTCGAGCAAAGCTTCAGCCTTTTCAATCTTTTTGGCATAGGTCACCCCATCCTCCGGCTGTGCGCGCGACAGCAGCGGCAGGCGCTCCAGAGTTTCGACGATCAAGCGGGCACCGAGTGTGGCCAGCTTGTCGTGCAATGTCGCCGCCGTATCGTCCTCGGCTATGGGCAGACTCTCCGAATGCAGCACCGGGCCGGTGTCCAGCCCTGCCTCCATTTGCATGATGCAGACGCCGGTCTCGGTATCACCGGCGAGAATCGCCCGCTGGATTGGTGCCGCACCGCGCCAGCGCGGCAACAGTGAGGCGTGGATGTTGATGCAGCCAAAGTGGAACAGGTCAAGCACCGGCTGGGGAAGAATGAGGCCATAGGCCGCGACAATCATGGCCTCGGCGCCGACGGCGCGAACACGTTCCCGGGCTGCGGCATCCTTCAGCGTTTGAGGCTGAAAAACATTGATTCCGTAAGCCAGCGCCAATGCCTTGACCGGCGAAGCGTGCAACACCATACCTCGCCCTGATGGCCGATCAGGCTGAGTAAGCACTAACACTACTTGATGGCCGGCGGCAATGATTGCGCGCAGAGCTGTTGCTGAAAACTCCGGCGTACCGGCAAAAACAAGCTTCATGCGGTAATCCGTGACTGCTTGGCCAGCTTGGCCTTGATGCGCATCTGCTTGAGCAGCGAGAGATGTTCGACAAATACCCGCCCTTCAAGATGATCCATTTCATGTTGCAGGCAAACGGCAAGCAGCCCTTCGGCATCAACCGTTTGCTGTTTGCCCTGTGCATCGAGATAGCGCACGACAACCCGATGCGCACGCTCAACCTTGTCGAAGATTCCCGGTACCGAAAGACAGCCTTCTTCACAGATCTGAACACCCTCGCTGTCTTCAAGTTCAGGATTGATCAGCACCAGGAGCTGATCCCGCGTTTCGGAGGAGTCGATAACAATAACTCGCAGGTGTACATCGACCTGCGTTGCGGCCAGACCGATACCAGGGGCTTCGTACATCGTCTCGGCCATGTCGCGCGCCAGACGCCGGATGCTGTCGTCAATCTTTTCAACCGGGGCAGCGACTTTTTTTAGGCGTGGATCAGGGAAACGAAGTATGGGCAGTAGTGGCATAAAAAGCTTGATCGATGAAGTAATTACGTGCAGAATCTAATGCAACATCTTGAAAAACGGCGCACTCTTTGCGCATTGTATGCGAAGTCTGCGGCGGGCTGCGTGTGAGGGGTCAGGCTGGAACATTGCCCGATAATCACCCGAACCCGAAGTTCTGCAAGCATTCACAGACGTTGCTAACCGCTCGTATGAGGATAACACGATGATTCGCATTATATCCGCGCTCATTCTGGCTGTGGCTGTCACACTATGCAGCGCCGCCGAACAACCGCTTCAACTGGTCAATAACGCGCCGGAGCGGCACATTGTCGTTCCCGGTGACACGCTCTGGGGAATATCCTCAAAGTTTCTCAAGGATCCTTGGCGCTGGCCTGAAATCTGGCGCATGAACAAGGAACAAATCAGGAATCCGAATCGTATATTTCCCGGCGATGTAATCGTCCTTGATCGCGATACCGGCGGCAGGCCGATGCTGCGTGTCGAGAAACTGCGGCCGCAAATCTATTCCGAGCAGATTAACCAGGCGATACCCCCGATTCCGCCCAATGTGATTGAGCCTTTTATATCCGCACCACTTGTTATAGAAAGGAATGGCTTGGAAAGCGCGGCCCGTATCGTTGCCACGCAGCAGGATCGGGTATTCCTCGGCATTGGCGATATCGCTTATGTTGAAAACGCTGTTCCTGACATCAAGCACTGGCAGGTCTATCGCAACGGCAAGCCCTTGCTTGACCCGGCCTACCCAGATCAGAATCCGGCCAACCCCACTCAGGTGCTTGGTTACGAGGCCTTTTATCTGGGCACGGCCATTCAAATGGAGCCGGGTAACCCGGCTGTTTTTGAAATCCTCACGGCCAAGCAGGAAATTGGTCGCGGCGACCGTCTGGTTCCGGCCTTCCGCCCAGCCATGACCGCTTATGTACCGCACAAGCCGGACGCCCTTATTGATGGTCTTGTTGTTTCGGTATACGGCGGTGTGGGCTCCGGCGGACGTGGCTCAATCATTTCTCTGAATCGTGGCGCCAAGGACGGACTTGAAATCGGGCATATACTCGCGCTTGAACGCAACCGTATCGTTGTTGATCGAGACGACGAGGGTCGCAAGGTAAACGTACAGATTCCCGCAAGCCGTATCGGGCTGGTTTTTGTGTTCCGCACCTTTGACCTTGTTTCTTACGCGCTGGTCGTTCAGTCGGAAGGCACCGTTGAGGTCAATGACTTCGTCCGCACGCCCTGAGCAATGACTGACGTCGAGTCGCTATCCAGTTGGCTGCGACTGACGCTCATTCCTGGAATTGGAGGCGAAACGCAGCGCAAGCTGCTTGCCGCCTTCGGGCTTCCCGAAGCTGTTTTTTCCTCCAGCCGCAGTGCACTGCGCGACATCATCGGGGACCGGTCAACCCGTCTCCTGCTCGATACCGGCAATGAAGAAGCCGTAGCCAGCGCCTGTGCATGGTCGACAGGCCAGGATCAGCACATCATCACTTTGGCCGCCCCCGATTACCCCCCGGCTCTGCTGGAAATTCCTGACCCGCCAACGCTAATTTATGTTCGGGGACGCCTTGAACTGCTCAATCGTCAGACACTGGCCATCGTTGGCAGCCGCAACCCGACACCTCAAGGCGTTCTCAACGCCGAACGCTTTGCCTCGGCTCTTTCCGACGTCGGTCTGGTGATCGCCAGCGGAATGGCACTTGGCATTGATGCCGCTGCACATCGTGGAGCCCTGGCTTCCAGCGGCGATACCATCGCATTGATTGGTACCGGCATCGATCGCATTTATCCGGCGCGAAACAGGGAACTGGCGCTGGAAATCGGAGCCAGAGGAACGATTATTTCCGAATTCCCGATCGGCACCCCAGTCAGTTCCGCCAATTTTCCGCGCCGAAATCG
>JAYSZS010000257.1:0-4059 GCA_043737935.1 Propionivibrio sp.
AAATTCTATCACAATCAGGCTTGCTTAGCCGGATCGCCCGCGCGAACTCAACGCCTGCAGATAGTGCTGCTTCTCTTCGCTTGAAAGCCCGGCCACGCCGAGTCTGGAAACTTTTTGCTGCAACAGGGCGAATGCCCGCTTGTTTTCTCCCTCCAGCAAACGTTTGACCGCACCATCGAACTCGACATCGATAGCTTCCTCGGCAAAAGGGTGCTGCATCAATTCGGCCGCCGCTTCACGCAATACAGGCTCGTCCTCGCTGCCGCGCAGTCGTTCGAGCAAAGCGGCGTAACCTGGCATTGGATCACCCGCCGCCAGTATCGTTTCACACCAATGCCTGAGCGCACGCACTTCGACCGAATTGCCGGGCAGCGCGTCAAGCGGCAGGCCTCTCGCCAGTTCCGGTTTTTGCAGTACCAGGCGTAACAGGGGGCGCAGCAGCGAGGGTGCTTGCCGGGGCGCCCGCGCCGGGGCGGGTCGAGCAATCGGTCGCAACTCGCACAGCCGTTCTATTTCGGGCTGCGAAAACCCGCTGGCTTCGGCGAGTCTCTTGACCAACTGTAGCCGTAATAACGGCGTTTGCAAGCGAGCGAGCAGGGGTTTGGCCTCGGCCACCAGTTTGGCGCGCCCTTCGGCACTGGTCATGTCGCAATGCGACGCCAGTTCGCGCAACAGAAACTCGGAAAGCGGCGTCGCCTGCGCGATCATGCGCTCGAAGTCCTCGGAGCCCTGTCTGCGCACGAAGCTGTCAGGATCGTCGGCTTCGGGCAAAAAGACAAAGCCGATGCTCTTCTGCTCGGGCAAGGTTTCCAGACTGTTTTCCAGCGCCCGCCAGGCGGCCTTGCGGCCTGCCGCGTCGCCGTCAAAGCAATAGACAATATGATCAACCTGACGCAACAGCTTTTGCACGTGCGTTGAGGTGGTCGCCGTGCCGAGTGTCGCCACCGCGTTGCCGACGCCATGCTGGGCCAGTGCCACGACGTCCATATAGCCCTCGACGACAATCGCCGTGTCCTTGTCGCGCAGCGCCGCGCGCGCCTGGGGCAGTCCGAATACTTCGCGACCCTTTTCGAACATCGGCGTTTCCGGGGAATTCAGATATTTCGGTTCGCCTTCGCCCAACACACGCCCGCCGAAGGCGATCACTTCGCCCTTCTGGTTCATGATCGGAAACATGACCCGGTCACGGAAGCGGTCGTAGAGGCGGCCCCGCTCGTTCTTGATGACCAGACCGGCGACCTGCAGTTCGCCGATGGTATAATCCTCGAATGCCGCACCGAGGTTTTGCCAGCCTTCAGGCGCATAACCGATAGCGAATTTCTGGGCGATTTCGCCGCTGATACCACGCCCCTTGAGGTAGTCGATGGCTTTCCCGGATTGCTTCAACTGCTCGTAGTAATACTTTGCCGCACGCGCCATGATCTCGGTCAGGGCGGTGATTTTCGGGCCATCGTGCGCACGTCGACCTTCGTCTTCCGGCACTAGCAGGCCGACGCGGGGTGCCAGCTCCTTGATCGCGTCGATGAAACCCAGTCCGGAATACTCCATGAGAAAGCCGATGGCCGTACCGTGCGCCCCGCAACCGAAGCAATGGTAGAACTGCTTCGTCGGGCTGACGGTGAATGAGGGCGATTTCTCGTTATGGAACGGGCAGCAGGCGGCAAAGTTGGCACCCGCCTTCTTGAGCGGAACGTAGCCGTCGATCAGGTCGACGACGTCGACGCGGTGCAATAGCTCCTGAATGAAGGATTCGGGGATCATAAGGGCAGTGAAGAGTGAGGGTGAGGGGTGAGGAGGGGTGAGGAGTAAAACCGTCGGCCTGGTTATACGTGCTGTAAATTGACTTTGCTCCTCACTCTTCTCTCCTTACACCTGACTTTTCAGAGACTGTGAATTAATGGATAAACATCTCTCCCAAGCCGTCATTCCGGCGCAAGCCGGAATCCAGTACCTTCCTCTGATATCCATTAAGATAATCAGATAAACGTGCTGGACCCCGGCTGGCGCCGGGGTGACGAGTGTGGAAATCAGTCAGTAATGATTTTTTTCACAGACTTTCACTCCTCAGAGACTGTGAAAAAATCAAAAAACCACCGCAAAGACGCAATGGTGCAAAGAATGCACAAAGTTAACCCAATGCTTGTAAAGCATTCTTTGCGTCACCTTTGCCACTTTGCGCCTCTGCGGTGGGAGTTAAAGCATTAATTCACAGCCCCTCACTCCTCACTGCGGCGCGAGCGTCGCCTTCACCTGTTTGGAAACTTCGCTCATGTCAGCGCGACCGGCCAGTTTCGGCTTGAGTACGGCCATTACCTTGCCCATGTCTCCGAGGCCGGTCGCGCCGTTTTCGGCAATGGCGCTCGCCACGACGGCGGCGACTTCCCCGGCGGAAAGGCCGGCGGGCATGTAGGCGGTGAGCAGTTCGGCCTCGAATTTTTCGGCGTCGGCCAGACCCTGGCGTCCGGCGGCTTCGTACTGGGTGATCGAATCACGCCGCTGTTTGAGCATCTTGTCGATGACAACAAAGACCGCCGCATCGTCAAGCGCGATGCGCTCGTCGACTTCCTTCTGCTTGATCGCCGCCAGTAGGAGACGGATGGCGTCGCGTTTCCCCGTTGCGCCGGCGCGCATGGCGGCCTTCATGTCTTCGGTGATGCGCTCTTTCAGGGTCATCGCAAGTCTCCTTGGTGTGCGACGGATGGGCTCACTTCAGGCCGGCGACAGGCCATAAATGCCAAAAGCCGCCCATCGTGAAACAGGCGGCTGATCGGCGATCTGCTATCCGGTATTAAAAAAGCTTTGGCGGCAGGGTCTGGCTGCGCATGCGCTTGTGATGGCGCTTGACCGCGGCCGCCAGTTTGCGCTTGCGCTCGGCAGTGGGCTTCTCGTAGAACTCGCGGGCGCGCAGTTCGGTCAGCAGACCGGTTTTTTCAACGGTGCGCTTGAAACGGCGAATCGCTACTTCAAACGGCTCATTTTCTTTCAGGCGAATGGCAGGCATTAACTCTATCCTAATTTCAAGAATCGGCAGATTGCAATTAAGCCCGGCATTATAAACAAAGCCGGGAGAAAACACCAAGCGCTTTATTGCTGTTTTCTCCGCATCCGCAGTCGCTGTTAAAATGCTGCCCATGCTGATTCTTGGAATTGAATCCTCTTGCGACGAAACGGGGATTGCGCTTTACGACACCGAGGCGGGCGGCGTTCTGCTTGCTCATGCCCTGCACTCGCAGGTTCTGATGCATCAGGAGTACGGCGGCGTGGTTCCCGAACTCGCCTCACGCGATCATATCCGGCGTGTCGTACCCTTGCTGCGCAAGGTCATCGCCGATAGCGGGTGCTCGCTCAATGCGCTTGACGCGATCGCTTACACGCAGGGCCCCGGGCTGGCAGGCGCCCTGCTGGTCGGTGCCGCGTTTGCCGAGGGGCTGGCCACCTCGCTTGGCATTCCGAGCGTTCCGGTACATCATCTCGAAGGCCATTTGCTGTCGCCGCTGCTATCCCGCCGACCACCGACCTTTCCCTTTATTGCCCTGCTCGTCTCGGGTGGCCACAGCCAGTTGATGCAAGTTAGCGGCGTTGGCCAGTACCAACTG
Organism: Propionivibrio sp.; assembly: GCA_043737935.1. GTDB lineage: Bacteria > Pseudomonadota > Gammaproteobacteria > Burkholderiales > Rhodocyclaceae > Propionivibrio. The sequence continues at coordinate 3,597 of JAYSZS010000257.1, forward strand.
CTCGGCGAAACCCTGGACGATGCGGCCGGCGAAGCGTTTGACAAGACAGCCAAGTTGCTTGGCCTGCCCTACCCCGGCGGCCCGGCACTGGCTGAACTGGCCGAACGCGGAAACGCAGATGCGGTTAAACTGCCGCGCCCGATGCTGCACTCGGGCGATCTGAACTTCAGCTTCAGCGGACTGAAAACGGCCGTGTTATCTAAAGTGCGCGCAATCGGATCACCCGACGCGCAACAACGCGCCGACATCGCACGGGGTTTTCAGGAGGCGATTATCGAGGTGCTGGTCAAGAAGTCGATGCGTGCCGTCAAGGAAAGTGGTCTTGAACGCCTGGTTGTGGCCGGTGGCGTTGGCGCCAACCGCGAACTGCGCCGACACCTGGATGCGCAGGCCGCCACTGCGGGAATATCCGTCTTTTACCCCGAATTCGAATTCTGCACCGACAACGGCGCGATGATTGCGC
>JAYSZS010000258.1:0-9239 GCA_043737935.1 Propionivibrio sp.
TGGAATCACTTGATGCGCTTAATGGGAAAAAGTCCAGACCCCGTACCACACGATACCGGCTGAAATAACCTCCTTTCGCTTTCTTGTCCTTTAACCCCACCGTTCGCGTTCAGGCATGTTTTTTAAATGAGCATTGCTGGCAAAACAGGGCAAAAGACCCAAAATGACGATGGGCTTTTAAAGTCCGGATAAAAGAAGATCCGACAAGCTGACACCACAGGTATCGCCAGCGTCTTCCAAAGCAACGACAGGAAACGCCGGACTACCGGGCGTCCATAACTCTACCGACTCGGGATGCTCCTCGTAAAACTCCACATCGGTGGTGACCGCGACCTGAGGCGCGCCGGGCTGGGTCCAGAAAATGTCCTTGGAACTGACCCGCCTGGCCTCAACTCCCGGCGGCAGCAGTCGCGGATGATCGAGGAGTTGGCCGAGTTCGTCCAGACCGTAAGGCGGCGCCTGGCGCTGCGGCAGATCGAGGGCGGATTCGATCGCATCGTCGATATCGAACGACTCGCTCGGTGGCGCGCCGGCCTCCTCCTGTATCCGCGAAATCAGGTTGGCGCGGGCCTGCTGCTGATCGCCCGGTGCGCTCAGTGCCACGGCGGCAATGCGCGCGGGAATGGCCGAAAGAATCGGCTGGAGTTTGCCGACCACTGCCGTAAAGAGCTTGATACGTGAGCGCAATGCACGGTAGACATCGGTCTCGACGGTGTCCTTGTACATTAGATTGACGATGGCAATGCGCGGAAACAACTGCCCGAGGCGATCGACGCGGCCGATCCGCTGCTCGACCTTCATCGGGTTCCAGGGCGCGTCGAAATTGATCAGCGCGCCGCAGAACTGGAAGTTGAGCCCTTCCGTGCATAACAGCACCTGCGCCTCCTGCCGACGGAAGCGCCGTTTGGTTTCTTCCCGGGAAAGCTTCTTCCAAACACCGCCGGGTTGCAGCCACTCACCGCCGCGACCGGAATAACAAAGAATGGAAAAGCCCTCAAGCTTCAGCACGTCGCGCAGGTAATCCAGCGTGTCGGTGTATTGCGTAAACACGATGGCCTGGGGGAAGGCCGGCAGCAAGGCGTCATCCATGGCGTGATAACTGCCCTGCTGCAAGGCGCGCAACACCTCGGCCAGACGCCGGGCCTTGGTATCGCCCGGCAGGCGGCGAACACGCGCCAGCAGCGCCTCGATGGCGCCAGCTTCTTACAGTTGCAAGGCCACCTGCTTCTGCGCGGCGACCCATTCGTCGTCGGCCTCATCGTTCTCAACACCGGCATCGTCATCGTCATCCTCGGCGGCATCGGCATCCTCCGCCGTACGCAATTCGTCGAACGGCAGGCTGGTCTGCCGCTGACAAAAGCCAGACGCTTCTTCAGCGTGCGGCGAAGCGCATAGAAACTGGACGCCAGACGCTTGCGGTAGGTGGTCATGACGAAGCCGACCGCGCTGCGCTTGTCTTCCGATGCCTTGTTGTAAGTTGAGGAAATATAGTCCTCCAGCGCCCGGTAAGCGTCTTCCTCGGCGGGCGTCATGTCGAGGAATTCATCGACCACTTCACGGCTGGCGATGAGGGTCGAAATCAAGCCACGGCGGTGATATTCGCGCAGCAGGTCGCGGGTATGACGGGAAACCAGCCCGGCTACCGGCGTATGCGCGCGCATGATGGACACCGCGCTACGCCGCTCGTCGGCGCTCAATTGGCGACGGGGTGTGCTGGCGTGATCGCGCAACGCACGCAGAATTTTCTGCGCCCTGAGCCGGCTATGGCCACTGGTGCGCCGAATGGCCGCGTCCGCATCGATCGGGCCAAAAGCCGACTCCGCCGCCCGGTACAACTGGGCCAGGCGCTCGAAATCCTGATGCGAAGGGTTTGGATTGCCGGATAGCCGGAAGAACTCCAGGAACGCCGACCGGCTCCACTCGCCCGGCATCGCCAGCAGGGAGAGCAAATCCCACACCTCGACCGGATGCACCTGCATCGGTGTAGCGGTCAGCAACAACAGGGATTGGGTACGTTCCCTGAGCTTCTGCATCAACTGCAGCAGAAGATTGGGTGGGCCCTCCCGGCTGGCACCGGGACTCTTGCGCCGCGCATGGTGGGCTTCGTCGAGTACCACCAGATCCCAGGGCTCGGCGGTTTCGCAGAGTTCCGCCTGCCGATCACGGCGGCGCATCAAATGGCTGGAGGCGATGACGAATGGTTCCCGATGCCATTCTTCGCGTGACACTTCGCGTTCCGTATGGCCGCGCATCAGTGGCGACGGATACCAGTTCAGCGTTTTGCCGTCGTAGATCGGCCAGTTGAGGTTGAATTTTTCCCGAAGCTCGATTTGCCACTGGGTCATCACTGCCTTGGGCGCCAGGATAAGGATGCGCCGAGCTCGCCTGGACAGCCAGGCATAGCGCAACAGCATTCCGGCCTCGATGGTTTTGCCCAGACCCATTTCGTCGGCAATCAGCAGGCGCGGCGGCCAATGGTCGAGCATGCGCTGGAAGGCCCGTAGCTGGTGCGGCCACGGCGTGACGGCGCTGGTCGCTTCGGCAATCCGTTCGCCGCCCGGCAAGGTGGGCGCCGACCAGATCACCTTCATCGGGGTATATGGCGATGTCGATCCTGCGTTCGCCTAGTCTGTGGTGCAGTTGCGCAAGAATATCCAGCTTTGTCATCAGGTTGATTTTTTTTGACAGTACCAACAAGTCGATATCGCCCCCTTGGCCGCATCGTCCACACGTGAGCCAAACAGGTAAATCAACGCCTCTGCATCGGCCTGGAGAATGGCATCGCTGATGGCTGACTGTTCTTCTTTGGCTAAACGCATTTGATCCTCTGCTGAATTACAGTCGGGATGGGTTTGAGGTCGCCATGGTTAGCAACATCTTCTCCAGATTGTGTCAGCCAGTCGAACACAAAATTTGAACTGTTGAATCTGCTAACCCACGATAAAAACTTTCGATTCTCCGAAATACCTGGCTCTTTGGCCTCGACGCTTCCTTGGGAGATAGGGCGACTATGATAAATCGATTATTTTCTGTCGTTTCGTTATTACCAGCTTAACAGCCAGGCAAACGTTTGGCTTGGACATCTGCACGTTTCATGGGGTGATTTTTTTCCGAAGCCTCGCATCGTGACCAACTACGTCGCCATCCTGCTGACCGGATCATTCGTATTCGGCCTCATGGGATACCCGGCGGCTGCGCTGTCCGGGGCAACGCCACGCGCCAGGCAAGTCGCGATAACCACGGTTCTTTTGATGATCGCGCTCATCGCCGTCCCGCTCGGGCTGGCAAGTCGCGGAGTGATTCGTGACAACCTGGTTGAAAGCCGGGTGACCGAAGCGGCCAGGACCTGGACCGCGGGCACGGTTTACCGCTTGATGTCGGTTACAACGAGCGACGAAAAGGTCAGCGTCGTCGTCACCGGCACAGGTGCCATCCCAGACCCGGAAGAGATCGAGTCGCATCTGAACGGGCAGATTTACGGAATGCGCGTTCGCGTGACGGCGGTTCCCGCGCAGGTATACGAATTCGCCACGAAGTAGGCCGCGACACCTTAAAGACCGTGACAGACCACGATTGTTTGCTTGAACAGTGAAATTGCCCCGCAATACTCGTCAAATGGCGATCTGCAAGCCGATTTTCACTGGCGTCGCTTAAAGCTTGCCTTCCAGACAAGGCTGAAATATAGCGCCCTTTCTGCAAGCCTATCAGGCCGATTCGTCATTGACGCCCGGCTTACCGGCCGCCGCTTTCTCGACCGCTAGGTCTCTGTCGAATGCTGTACCCTGCCCTGATGGAGAACGCCGTTACCTTCGCCACCGCCCTGAATTTGTTCCCCGGCGGCACGCTCGTCGCCAGCGCCGGGAACGACGTGAGTCTGCTCGTTGCCCGCATCACCAACGCCGCTGCGGACAGCCGCAGCACGCCATGGTTCAGGCTTGCAAAGCCGGAGTACGGTAGCCGTCGATCACTTGCAGGAGTTGCGAGAAAACCTTGGGCGTGCCGGCAATGACGTTGCCGGTTTCCAGATAGTTCTGGTCGCCGGAAAGGTCGCTGACCAGACCGCCGGCTTCGGTGATGAGCAGGCATCCGGCGGCAATATCCCAGGGCGACAGGCCGAATTCCCAGAAACCGTCGAAGCGGCCACAGGCTACGTAGGCCAGATCGAGCGAGGCCGCACCGGGGCGGCGAATACCTGAAGAACGTTGCGTGAGCTCCTTGAAAATGCCGATATAAGCGTCAAAGTGGTCGAAAATGCGGTACGGGAATCCGGTGCCCAGCAGTGCGTCTTCCAGCTTCAGACATTTGGTGACGCGAATGCGGCGTTCGTTAAGGAAAGCGCCTCCGCCTTTGCTGGCCGTAAACATTTCATTGCGCGTGGTGTCAAAAACGACGGCCTGGTTGGGTTGTCCCTTGTGCGTCAGGCCAATGGATACGGCGTACTGAGGGAAGCCGTGGATGAAATTGGTTGTGCCGTCGAGCGGATCGATGATCCACTGATACTCGGCTCCAGCGCCTTTGCCGGCGGTGAAGCCAGACTCTTCTGCTAAAATCCCGTAGTCAGGATAGGCTTCGCGCAACACCTCGATAATGGCGGCTTCAGCGGCTTTATCCACTTCCGTGACATAGTCGCTTTGCTGCTTGGTCGTTATCTTGAGGTGTTCGATATCATTCACGGCGCGATTGATTTTCTTGCTGGCGCTGCGAGCGGCCTTGATCATGATATTCAGAGCTGGATGCATAGTTGTCTTTAAAAACCCGACGGGCGGCCAGTGCTTCTGGTTACGCCCGGTTCGTTTGAGGAATCGCGTATTCTAATATGAACCAGACTTCAACGCCGCCATCGCTGTCCTTGCCCGGGGATAAACGGCTCGAAAAAATCCTCATCGTGCTTTCGCACACCAGCCATCCGGGCAATATCGGTGCGGTAGCGCGGGCCATGAAAACAATGGGCTTGTCGCGCCTGACTCTGGTTAATCCGAAAAGTTTCCCTGACGACGAAGCGCACCGACGCGCGGTTGGGGCAGACGACATTCTGCAGCGAGCGACGGTTTGCCAGAGTCTTGATGCCGCATTGGCCGATACGGTCAGTGCTTTAGCCGTTTCGGCGCGTCAGCGCAGCCTGGGTCCGGCGCCCAGGTCGGCGCGCGAGGCCGCCCCCGAGGTTCTGGCATTGACCGGCCGTGGCGAGGTCGCTCTGGTTTTTGGCAACGAGACGGCGGGTCTGTCCAATGCCGAAGTGCAGCGTTGTCAGCGAACGGTTTTCATTCCTGCCAACCCTGAATACACCTCGCTCAATCTCGCTTCGGCGGTTCAGTTGATTTGCTACGAACTGCGTCAGGCGGCATTTGACGGCGCTCCTCCGGTGTTCACCAAGGCGATCCCCTTCACCTCGCCGCGCGCTACCAACGATGAAGTCGAGCGTTTCCACGCGCATCTTGAGCGCGTCATGATCGCTGCCGGATTTCTCGATCCGCAACAACCTAAGCGGCTGATGCCCAAGCTGCGCCGTCTTTTTGCCCGTACCGATCTGGAGCGCGACGAGATCAACATCCTGCGCGGTATCCTCGATGCCGTTGAAAAAAAGATGGGCCAGTAACCTGGGGGCATGAAGCGCCAAGCAAAAATGTGTGTAAATAAATGTTGATAAAAACAGTCGGGTATTCTAGAATTACCCCTTCGATCATTATGGAAATAAATTAATGTTTAGCCGTTTGCGCGAAGACATCCACTCGGTTTTTGAGCGCGATCCCGCTGCCCGTACCTCCTGGGAAGTGCTGACCTGCTATCCGGGCGTGCATGCGGTGATCCTGCACCGTTTGTCACACTGGCTGTGGGGTCATCAACTGCGCTGGCTGGGGCGCCTGGTTTCGCATCTGGCGAGGTTTTTTACCGGCATCGAAATCCATCCAGGGGCGACGATTGGACGCCGTTTCTTTATCGATCACGGCATGGGCGTGGTGATCGGTGAAACCGCAATCGTCGGAGACGACGTGACGATTTATCATGGCGTGACGCTTGGTGGTACCTCGTGGACCAAGGGCAGACGCCACCCGACGCTGGAAAATGGCGTCGTTATCGGTGCGGGTGCGCAAGTGCTGGGGCCAATTACCGTCGGCACCGGGGCCAAAGTCGGTTCCAATGCCGTGGTGGTCAAGAACGTTCCATCCGGAACTACCGCCGTAGGCAATCCGGCGCGCATCATCGACACCGAGCAAGCCCAGAAGCGTGAGGAGAAGGCCGGTCAGATGGGCTTTTCGGCATATGCTTTGGCCGGCAATCAGGACGATCCACTGGCCAAGGCCATTCACGGCCTGCTTGATCATGCCGTGGATACGGATCGCCGGATCGATGTCCTGCTCAGGAAACTTGAAGACAGCGGCGTCAGTGTTGAAGACGAACTGGCTACGGCAGATAAGTTCGATCCGAAATACCTGAGTAAAATAGTTGACTAATTTGCGGAACTTTTTGCAAAGTTGACTGAACTAATCAACTATTAACGGAGGCACTATGCGACTGACAACCAAGGGACGTTTTGCAGTCACCGCGATGATCGATCTGGCGCTGCGCAATAGCGAGGGCCCGGTAACACTGGCTGGTATCAGCGAGCGGCAGAAGATTTCGCTTTCCTATCTCGAACAATTGTTCGGCAAACTACGCCGTTACAGTTTGGTGGACAGCGTTCGCGGCCCTGGTGGCGGCTACTGTCTGGCGCGTCCTGGAGGACAGATCACCGTCGCCGACATCGTTCGTGCCGTTGATGAGCAACTTGACGCAACGCAGTGCGGCGGCAAGGAAAATTGTAAGGACGAAGAGCGCTGTATGACGCATGAACTGTGGGCCACACTGAACTTGAAGATGTACGAGTACCTGACCTCGGTGACGCTGGACGACCTTGCCGACAAGCAATTGAAGAAGGTTAGCGGCGATGTGTCGGTGCTCAGGGATGCGCGGCGCTTCGGTATGAGTTCGCGCGCCAAGTCGATGGCCGTTGTTGACTGATAACCATGTTCGCACCAGTTTATCTTGATTACAACGCGACCACACCGCTTGAACCGGCGGTTCTGGAAGCGATGCTGCCCTGGCTTTCCCGGCAGTTCGGTAATGCCTCGAGCCGGCATGAATACGGTCGGGCGGCGCGGCGGGCAATCGATGAGGCACGTAGCAAGGTGGCCTCGGCAATCGGCGCCCATTCATCGGAAGTTGTATTTACCAGTGGTGGGTCGGAAGCAAACAACCTGTTCATCAAGGGCGCGGCGGCGTGCATGAAACCCGGTCTGCTGGCGGTTAGCGCAATTGAACATCCGTGTGTGATCAAACCAGCCGAACAACTGGTCAGGCGCGGCTGGCTGCTGCAAAAGCTGACGGTTGATAGTAACGGGCGAGTCAATGCACAGGAATACCAGACGGTTCTGTTACATAAACCAAAGCTGGTCTCAGTGATGTTCGCCAACAACGAAACCGGGGTGTTGCAGAATATTGCGTCGCTGGCCACTCAGGCCAGGGCGGCGACGGGTGCGTGGTTTCACACCGATGCGGTGCAGGCGGTGGGTAAGGTTGCCGTCGATTTTCGCAATTTGAACGCTGCCGGTGTTCATGCGCTGACCCTTTCGGCACACAAGATCGGCGGGCCGAAAGGCGCGGCAGCCCTGGTGCTCGATAAACGTGTTGAGCTTGAGCCCTTGATTGCCGGGGGTGGCCATGAGCGGGGATTACGTTCAGGAACTGAAAACGTGGCGGCGATTGTCGGGTTTGGAGTCGCCTGTGAATTGGCCGTACAGCAACTGGCAACGGCGGCGGCACGTTTGACCGCCCTGCGCGGATTGCTTGAAGATGGCCTGCGTGCCATGGGAGCAACGTTATTCGCTGCCAGTGCCGAACGTTTGCCGAATACGGTTTATTTTGCCTTGCCCAGGGTGGACGGCGAGACGTTGGTGGGTCAGCTTGATCGTGCCGGTTTTGCGCTGGCCAGTGGCGCCGCGTGCTCAAGTGCCAACCCAGAGCCGTCGCATGTATTGCGCGCCATGGGCGTTGCACCTGAACTGGCGCGTGGCGCCGTGCGCATCAGCCTGGGTTCGGCCAGCACGGGAGAGCAAGTGAATGATTTTTTGAATACCTTGCAAATAACATTGTCAAAATTGCAACGCCTGACAGCCATTGCGGTTTAACCCTTTATCCATACGGAGCGAAAGAAATGCTAAAACTGCCGATCTATCTCGATTATTCGGCAACCACGCCGGTTGATCCGCGCGTGGCGGAAAAGATGATTCCCTTTCTTGTCGAAAAATTTGGCAACCCGGCGTCGCGTTCGCATTCCTTTGGCTGGGAGACTGAAGCCGCAGTGGAAGAAGCGCGTGATCATGTCGCCAAGCTGATCAATGCCGACGCCAAGGAAATTGTCTGGACTTCGGGTGCTACCGAGTCGAATAACCTGGCGATCAAAGGGGCTGCACACTTTTACTCGGGTAAAGGCAAGCATGTCGTCACCGTCAAGACCGAGCACAAGGCGGTACTCGATACCTGCCGCGAACTTGAGCGCGAAGGTTTTGCAGTGACCTACCTTGATGTCAAGGACGACGGCCTGCTTGATCTCGATGTATTCAAGGCCGCGCTTCGCCCGGATACCATTCTGGTTTCGGTAATGTTTGTTAACAACGAAATCGGTGTCATCCAGCCGATCGCTGAAATCGGCGAAACCTGTCGTGAAAAAGGTATTATTTTTCACGTCGATGCAGCGCAGGCGACGGGCAAAGTGTTGATCGATGTGGCTACACTCAAGGTCGATCTGATGAGTTTCTGTGCGCACAAGACTTACGGTCCGAAAGGTATCGGCGCGCTTTATATACGGCGCAAGCCTCGCGTCCGTCTCGAGGCGCAGATGCACGGTGGCGGCCACGAACGCGGTTTTCGCTCAGGCACACTGGCGACGCACCAGATCGTCGGCATGGGCGAGGCTTTCCGGCTGGCGCGTGAGGAGATGGGCGTCGAGAACGAGCGTGTCCGCATGTTGCGTGATCGACTGCTCAAGGGCTTGTCCGATATCGATCAGGTGTTTATCAATGGCGACATGGAGCAGCGCGTGCCGCATAACCTGAACATCAGCTTTGCCTACATCGAAGGTGAGTCGATGCTAATGGCGATCAAGGATCTCGCGGTGTCGTCAGGCTCGGCGTGTACTTCCGCCTCGCTCGAACCGTCCTACGTGCTGCGTGCGCTGGGTCGCGAGGATGAGTTGGCGCACA
>JAYSZS010000259.1:0-1593 GCA_043737935.1 Propionivibrio sp.
TCGCCTGACAGCGCGACCCAGCGGAACGGCCCGATTCCGCGACAGAACAGCGGGCGAATATAGGCTGGCACGAAGCCGGGGAAATCGAAAGCGTTGGCAACGCCTTCATCTTTGGCAACTTGTCGAATATTGTTGCCGTAATCGAGCGTCGGGATACCCTGCGCATGCAAATCCAGCATCGCACGCACGTGTACAGCCATTGATTTTCTCGCCTCAACGATGACCTGGTTGGGATCAGTCACGCGTAACGCAATCGCTTTTTCCAAACTCCAACCCGATGGTAGATAGCCATTCAGCGGGTCGTGCGCGGAAGTCTGGTCAGTCACAACATCTGGCCGGAACCTCACGTCACCCGCCTTCACGCGTGTCGCAATCTGCGTAAATACGTCCGCAGCGTTACCCAGCAAACCAACCGATACCGTACATCCCTTCTGGTGAGCACCATGAATGATGCCCAGGGCTTCCTCCAGCGACTTCGATTTGACATCGACATAACGCGTGCGCAAGCGCATATCAATGCGCGTCTCGTCGCACTCGACTGCCAGCATCGAGGCACCTGCCATGGTCGCCGCCAAAGGCTGCGCCCCGCCCATCCCGCCAAGTCCGCCGGTGAGTATCCATTTGCCCTTCATGTTTCCACCAAAATGCTGGCGACTTATTTCGACAAATGTCTCATAGGTACCCTGCACGATGCCTTGTGAACCAATGTAAATCCACGAGCCGGCGGTCATCTGGCCATACATCATCAGGCCCTTCTGATCGAGTTCATGAAAATGCTCCCAAGTAGCCCAATGTGGCACCAAATTTGAGTTGGCGAGCAGCACACGCGGCGCATCTTCAAAAGTGCGGAACACACCCACCGGTTTGCCGGATTGAATGAGCAGCGTTTCATCTGGTTCAAGCTTCTTGAGCGATTCCAGGATCGCGTCGAAGCACGTCCAATCGCGGGCTGCGCGACCAATGCCACCGTAAACCACAAGATCCTCGGGGCGCTCGGCTACATCCGGATCGAGGTTGTTCTGAATCATCCGGTACGCAGCTTCGATCAGCCAGTTTTTGCAGGTAATCGCGGCGCCGCGCGGAGCCCGTATGACTCGGCTGGCATCACGGCGCGAATTGATTGATGGGGCCGAAGGGAGAGCTTGGCGTAACGTCATGGTTAACTCGACAACTACAACAGTTTAATCATCGCGGGCCCGGCGATGCAGCCCCAGATAACGATGACAATGACGCAGCTGAGAAACACGGCGGCGCTGCCGAGATCCTTGGCGCGTTTGGAAAGATCGTGGTTATCCAGGCTTATGCGATCGACGACAGCCTCGATGGCCGAATTGAGCAACTCGACCACCAGCACCAGCAGCAGGGTGGAAATCAGTAACGCCTTTTCCCCAATAGACAGCGGCAGGAAAACGGCGAGTGGAAGCAATGCCAGCACCAGGAACAATTCCTGGCGAAAAGCGTGCTCGTATTTGAGCGCGGCCGAAAAACCCGCCAACGAATAGAAAAAAGCGCGCCAGATGCGCACCAGACCACTTTTGCTTTTGTATGGGGCGTCCACAATTACCTCTGTGATTAGGTCGTTTTTGAATGCGA
>JAYSZS010000260.1:0-4043 GCA_043737935.1 Propionivibrio sp.
ACCATCAGCGAGACAAAGGTAACGACCAGCATCATTGTTACCGTCAGTTGATCGATCAGAAAACCCACTTCGAAAGCATAGTCGCCGGAGGTCAGCCACTGATAAACCGGCCCGTTGAAGGTGTTGCCGGCCTGGACATCCTGGAAAATGATGAGCGAGGCAATAAAAGCGATCGCCACGCCTGAAATGGCCGCAGTGTGCGCCAGCCAGCGTGGGATTACGCGGCAGAAAAGGCCGGCGATGGCCGCCCCGGCAAGGGGTGCCAGGGGAACCAGCAGATAGAGTTTTTGCATTTCCATGGTCAACCCTTCAGGCTGTCCAGATCATCCACGTGGATGGTCTTCAGGTTGCGGAAGAGTACGACGAGAATCGCCAAACCGATCGCCGATTCAGCCGCAGCAACAGTCAGAATGAAAAAGACAAAAACCTGCCCGGCGAGATCCTGCAGGTAATGCGAAAAGGCGATGAAGTTCAAGTTCACCGCCAGCAGCATCAACTCGATCGACATCAGGATGATGATCAGATTCTTCCGGTTTAGGAAAATGCCGACGATGCTGATCGCAAACAGAATCGCGCCTAATATCAAAAAATGGGACAGTGTTAACAAGGTACCTCCCTGGTTCTTTCTGCAAAGGGCAGCGGCTTGCGCCACCCCATCGAATTCTTGTATCTCGAATGCTAAAACTGTGTATCAGTTAAACAGCGTTTTTATTCCCGCTTCTCGGAAGGCATTTGCAGCACGCGAACGCGATCCCTGGCCTTGACGAAAACCTGCTGTGAAGGACTGACCGATTTACTTAATCGCTTGCCGCGCAGGGTCAGCACTACCGCAGCGACCATGGCGACGAGGAGGATGACCGAGGCCAGCACAAACGGATAAACGTATTCGGTGAACAACAAGCGGGCAACGGCCTGGACATTGCTGAATCCGGCTTCCGTCTGCGCAACGTTACTCTCGAACAGGTGAGAAGAAGTGGCCCAGATGACGAGGCTCATTTCAGCTACCATCAGAAGCGCGACGATCGAACCCAGAGGCAGGTAGCTCCAGAACCCTTCGCGCAGACGGTCAAGGTTGATATCGAGCATCATCACGACAAACAGGAAGAGAACCATCACCGCACCGACATAGACAAGGACCAGAGCAATGGCGAGGAACTCGGCCTGTAGGAGGATCCACACGCCGCTCGCGCTGAAAAACGCAAGGACGAGATGCAGTGCGGCGTGCACCGGATTGCGCAAGGTCACGACACGCAGACTGGCATAAACCAGAACCGTGGAAAGAAAATAAAAAACGAAGGTCTTGAATTCCATCGTAGCGGTGCCTATCGTGAAAATCGCGCGAGCGACTCTCGAATATCCCCTCGCCCTGGGGGAAAGGGGTCGGGGGTGAGGGAAACGGGAATGCGTACGGCGTTCATTCTGTGAGAGGCCCCAGATCCATTCCCGTTAACGGTATTTCGAGTCAAGTTCGCGGTCTTCGGCGATCTCTGATTCATAGCGATCGCCGTTGGCCAGCAACATTGGCTTGGTGTAATAAAGATCTCCGCGCTTTTCGCCGTGGTACTCGAAAACGCGCGTCTCGACAATCGCATCAACCGGGCAGGCTTCTTCACAAAAGCCGCAGAAGATGCATTTGTTCAGATCGATGTCATAGCGCGTCGTACGGCGCGAGCCATCGTCCCGCTGCTCGGATTCGATCACGATGGCCAAGGCCGGGCAAACGGCTTCACAGAGCTTGCAGGCAATGCAGCGTTCTTCCCCATTCGGATAGCGACGCAAGGCGTGCAAGCCACGAAAACGGAAACTCTGCGGCGTCTTTTCCTCAGGATATTGAACGGTGATCTTGCGCGCGAACATGTAGCGCCCGGTCACCGACATTCCCTTGAACAACTCCCTGAGCAGGAGGCTGTTAAAAATTTCTATCATCGAACCCATAACTAACCTCTCATTTCCAGATAGTCCACGGCGACATCATCCAGAAACCGACAACTACCAGCCAGATGAGGCAAACGGGGATGAACACTTTCCAGCCGAGACGCATGATCTGGTCGTAGCGATAACGCGGGAAGGTGGCACGAATCCAGAAGAAGAAGAAAATGATCGCTGATATTTTTGCAAACAACCAGAAGATGCTGTCCGGCAAAAAACCGACGGGCGACAACCAGCCGCCGAGGAACAGGAGCGAGGTCAATGTCGAACACAAAAGCATTGCCGAGTATTCGGCCAGCGAGAATACGGCGAACGCCATCCCCGAATAGTCGACGTGGAAGCCGACGATCTCGGATTCGCCTTCAGCCATGTCGAATGGGGCACGGTTTGTTTCAGCGACACAGGACACCAGATACACGACAAACATCGGCAGCAGGGACAACCAGTTCCATGACAGGAAACCCAGCCCCATTTCGGCAAAACGGCCCTGTCCCTGAGCTTTGACGATCTCGCCCAGATTGAGGCTGTTCGAGACCATCAGAACGACCACCAGCGCAAGACCCATCGTAACTTCATAGGAAATCAATTGCGCTGCTGAACGCATGCCGCCCAGAAAGGCATACTTGGAGTTGGAAGCCCAGCCGGCGAGGATGATGCCGTATACGCCGATTGAGGTCACCGCCATGACGTAGAGCAGACTGGCATTGACATTCGCCAGGACCAGCGTGGCGTTGAAAGGAATCACCGCCCACGCCGCCAGCGCCGGGGCAAAGGCAAAAACCGGCGCCAGCAGAAAAACGGATTTGTCCGCTCCGGACGGAATCACCACCTCTTTCAGCATCAGCTTGAGACCATCGGCAATGGGCTGAATCAACCCCCATGGACCCACGCGATTGGGGCCAATACGCACCTGCATCCAGCCGATGATCTTGCGTTCCCAGAAGGTCACGTAGGCCACAATCAGCAGCAGCGGCGCAATGATCAGCATGACCTTGGTTACCGTCCACACCAGCGTCAGAATGTTCGCCCAGGCCGAGCCGAAGGTGTCCTGACCCATCTGCATCAGCCCATTGAAGTACGGGATCAGGAAACCCGGCAACAGTTGCTGCATCACATCCACCATCATGCACGCTCCACGTCGATTGGCCCGAACATGTCACCCAGCGCTGCTGTTGAGACATGGGCTGCCGCCACCCGAACGCAACCCGTCGGCACGCTCTCATCGGCCTTTGCCGTCAGCACGGCTTCACCCTGCCCCTGCCTGACACGCACTGGCGAATCATCGGTGAGTCCCGCCTGCGCCAGCGTTGCTGCACTCATGCGTGCCGTCGGCGCTGCCGCGTCTCGCGTTTGCTGCAAGGCAGCGCCACGGCGGACCAGCGGATCGGCGAAATAAATCGGCACATCGGCGATGCGTTGCAGGCCGTGACTGGCTATGCCAAGCGAAAGTGCAAGGCCGCTGATACCATTATCCAGGCCACTAACAAAGCGGGTCTGCGGTGCAACGATTTCGTCACGCACCTGTTCGCTGGACGTGTAATCGAAGCCAGGAATCGCCAGCAGGTTGCCGAGAACGCGCAGCACCTTCCAGCCCGGTCGCGCATCGCCCAGCGGACGACAGACGCCGTTGAAACTCTGAATACGTCCTTCGGTGTTAACGAACGAGCCAGAGGTTTCGGTAAATGGAGCAAGCGGTAACAGTACGTCGGCGTAATCGGGCGCCGCCTGGTGTTTGAAGGGCGTCAGCATGACGACCAGCGCGGCCTGCTTGAGTGCAGCCACGGCCTGCTGCGGGTTGTAGCAGTCAAGTTCCGCTTCGACACCCAGCAGGACATAAGCCTGGCGCGGCTGAGCGAACATTTCGTAAGCGTTGAGCGCCGTCGGCAAGGCCTTGGCCACATGGCCTCCGACGCTGTTTGCCGCTTCCCCGATAAAGCCGAAACGGGCTCCGGTCAGTGTGGCAAGTAGAGAGGCCAGGACGTGAAGCTGAGCCGCCTGTGCGCTTTGCTCGGCCACATTGCCGAGGAAGATGGCGCGCTTGTCGCCGGCCAGCAGGCTATCGGCAATCGCCTGGCTGGTGGCGCAGGGCTCGACTGATTCCAGACCGACCGGAA
>JAYSZS010000261.1:0-4041 GCA_043737935.1 Propionivibrio sp.
ATCGGTCTCGACATCGCCGGTGTCGATCTGGTCTGCAAAGACATTTCACTCCCGTTGAGTGAACAGCGCGGTGCCATCGTTGAGGTCAACGCCGGACCCGGTCTGCTGATGCATTTGAAGCACGCCAATGGGGGGCCTCGCCCGGTCGGGCGCGCCATTGTCGAGCACCTGTTCCCGAATGGCGACGATGGCCGCATCCCGGTGGTGGGCGTTACCGGCAGTTTCGGCAAAACAACCGTTTGCCAACTCATTGCTCGACTTCTGTCCCTTTCCGGAAAATACACCGGACTGGCGTGCAGCGATGGACTTTACCTCGACCGCCGGGCAGCCCAGAGGGGTGATTGTGCCACCTGGGAAGCGGCCAACCGCATTCTGCTCAACCGTGCCATTGAGGCGGCCGTCTTCGAGAACGGCAGCGATGCCATCCTCGGCGAAGGGCTGGCTTACGACCGTTGTCAGGTCGGCGTCGTCACCAATGTGGTCAGCGAACGGCACTTCGGACGCTTTTACATTGAAACGCCAGAGCAGGTTTTCAATGTTCTGCGCACGCAGATCGACCTGGTGCTGCCCAAGGGCGCGGCGGTACTCAATGCCAGAGAACCGATGCTGGTCGAGATGGCTGCGCTGTGCGATGGCGAAGTCATTTACTTCGCGCTCGACCCGGAGTTGCCGGCCATCGCCGAACATCGGGAGCAGGGCAAACGTTCCGTGATTGTTCGTCTTGAGCAGATCATGCTGGCCTGTGGCAACGATGAAGTACCGCTGGCCAGCCTGAAAGACATTCCGCTGAGCGAGGGCGGTCGGGCAAAACCGCAGGTCGAGAATGTTCTCGCGGCAATCGGCGCCGCCTGGGCGCTCGACATTTCTCCCGATGTCATGCGCACCGGTATCGAAACCTTTTTCCTCGAATAATGCTGAGCGACAATGAGTAAAGCTTCATCACAAAATTTCCCCGAATAAAATCTCACTGAGGGACATCTGGTAGCACCCGGTTATCTTCCTGCTTTTCTTGGTGTAACTTTGTGCTCTTGGGGACTTGGTGGTTTGCAATTTCTTGCTTGACTACTAAAAAACGCACAGGAAACCGTTTATGGACGTAACACGCATCAGGGCATTGCGCGGACCCAATCTGTGGAGCCGGCATACTGCGATTGAGGCCATCATCTCGTGTTCGGAAAACGAGCGCGTCATTAACAACCTGCCCAGATTCGAAGCCCGTTTGCGCGAACGCTTTCCAGAGATTGCGCTGCTCCAGCCGACCGTCAGCGATGACATCGTCTCCATGGCCCACGCCCTTGAATTTGCCACGCTCGGGCTGCAAGCGCAGTCGGGTTGTCCGGTGACATTCAGTCGCACTTCGCAAACGCTGGAGCCCGGCGTTTATCAGGTAGTCGTCGAATACAGCGAGGAGGCGGTTGGCCGGCTCGCCTTTGAACTGGCACAGGCCCTCTGTCAGGCAGCCGTCGCAGACCAGACCTTCGATCTCGCCGACGCCCTGCGTCGTCTGCGCGAACTCGACGAAGAAGTACGCCTTGGGCCAAGCACCGGCTCCATCGTCTACGCGGCCATCGCGCGCAAAATTCCTTACCGTCGACTGACCGAGGGCAGCATGGTGCAGTTTGGCTGGGGCAGAAAACAGCGCCGTATTCAGGCCGCCGAAACCGACCGTACCAGTGCCGTTGCCGAATCCATTGCCCAGGACAAGGAGCTGACCAAGCGATTGTTGCAAGCGGCGGGTGTTCCGGTACCGAGCGGTCGCCCGGTCAACAGCTCAGCAGACGCCTGGGCCGCCGCGCAGGAAATTGGCAGTTCGGTTGTCGTCAAGCCACAGGATGGAAACCAGGGCAAAGGCGTTGCCGTAAATCTGACGACCAGGGAACAGGTCGAAGCGGCCTACGAAGTCGCTTTCAAGATCAGCGATGAAGTTATGGTCGAGCGCTACCTTCCCGGCTATGATTATCGCATGTTGGTGGTTGGCAACAAGCTGGTTGCCGCCGCCCGGCGTGAACCGCCGCTGGTCATCGGCGACGGCGTGCATAGCGTTCGCCAACTCGTCGAGCAAGTCAACAGCGACCCCCGGCGCGGCGTCGGTCATGCCAATTCGCTGACCCGGATCAGCTTCGACGATATCGCCCTCGCCCGCCTGGCCGAAGACGAATTGACTGCCGATTCGATTCCCGCCAGGGGGATGCGCGTTGTTCTGCGCAACAACGCCAACCTATCAACCGGCGGCACCGCCACCGACGTAACCGACGACGTACATCCTGATTTTGCCGCGCGCGCCATTGCCGCCGCCCAGATGGTCGGGCTGGACATTGCCGGCGTCGACATTGTCTGCAAAAACGTCTTGCGTCCGCTCGAAGAACAAGGCGGCGGCGTCGTCGAACTCAATGCCGCACCCGGCCTGCGCATGCACCTGCACCCCTCGTTCGGCAAGGGCCGCGCCGTCGGCGAAGCGATTATTGCCAACATGTTTGCTGCCGGCGACGATGCCCGCATCCCGCTGGTTGCCGTCACCGGAACCAATGGCAAGACGACGACAGTACGCCTGATCGCCAGCATTCTTGCCAGCCAGGGCCTGCGCATCGGCATGACCACCACCGACGGCGTGTATGTCGGCAACAAGCGTATCGATACCGGTGATTGCAGCGGTCCGAAAAGCGCCAAAAATGTGCTCTTTCACCCCGACGTCGATGCGGCGGTACTGGAGACGGCGCGCGGCGGCATACTGCGCGAGGGTCTTGGCTTTGATCGCTGCGATGTCGCGGTCGTCACCAATATCGGCAGCGGCGATCATCTCGGTCTTGCGTACATCAGCACCGTCGAAGACATCTCGGTGGTTAAGCAGGTGATCGTGCAGAACGTCAAACCGGAGACGGGCGTCGCCGTACTCAATGCGGCCGATCCGATGGTCGCCCGCATGGCCGATTCATGCCCCGGCAAGATCATCTTCTTTGCCGGCAACCGCAACCATCCGGTGATGGCCATGCACCGTGCGCGCGGCAAACGCATCATCTATGTCGACGGCGACTCGATCGTCGCCTCCGAAGGCGGCTTCGAGCAGCGCATTCTGCTGGCCGAGATCCCGGTCACCGCCAATGGTGCCATCGGTTTCCAGATTGAGAATGCGATGGCCGCCACCGGCGCCGGCTGGGCGCTCGGACTCGAGTGGGATGTCATCCGCAGCGGCCTGGCCGGGATGGTTAACGATGTACAGTCTGCGCCCGGACGTTTCAATATCTTCAATTTTCGTGGCGCGACGCTGATTGCCGACTACGGCCACAATCCGGACGCCATTCAGGCGCTGGTCAACGCCATCGACAAGCTGCCGGCGACAGCCAATTGCCGCCGTTCGGTGGTCATCAGCGGCGCTGGCGACCGGCGCGACGAGGACATCCGCCAGCAAACTGAAATTCTCGGCGATGCCTTTGACCAGGTCGTGCTCTATCAGGATCAGTGCCAGCGCGGACGCGCCGACGGCGAGGTGCTGGCGCTACTGCAACAGGGTCTGAATAACGCCAAGCGCACCTGCGACATCAAGGAAATTCACGGCGAATTCCTCGCCATTGATATCGCTCTGGCCGACCTGAAAACCGGTGATCTGTGCCTGATTCTTATCGATCAGATCGAAGAGGCATTAGAGCATATTGCCAGGCGCGTTGCCGAAGGTTGATATGCTTTGGAGTTCTGCAATCGCTCAGGGCGATTCCAGCAGCTCGCTCGGGAGTCAATCACCGCTTGCAGCAGCGCTCCTTTTGGGATCGAATTCCTCGCAATCATTTTTCGTCGTTTGTCTGACGATAAGATAGGCCAGGCAAACGATCTGCTTGAATGAACATCACGCCTTCGCCAAAGGAGTTCCCCTGGCCGATGATGTCCACCACTTTCTCGCGCCCTGCGCTGAGGTGAAGGCCAGTTTCACCTGCCATAGACGATCAGATGTAAGCCCGTCGAGGGGTCGCCCTTGTGGAACAGGATGTCGCCGCGCAGCACATTGAGCTCGCGTGTTCCGCGCGCAATGCGGGCAATTTCATCCGCCTC
>JAYSZS010000262.1:0-4030 GCA_043737935.1 Propionivibrio sp.
GAAAGATCAATGCCGCCCACGCAGGGGTAGCGACGAATGATGCGTCCCACGCCGGTTGCGGCCAATGCATCCTTGTAATTGACGCTAGAATAAGCGACCTTGATCGTTACCGCACCCGCGTCAAGCTGCGCTTCATCCAGGGTGACAAAACCGGCCTGCGTTCTGCCTTCCACTTCGTCGATCAGATAAGCCTTGAATGGACTCATGGACACTCCCTGTTAAAAATCATGTCATAACAGCATTTCATGACAGCTCGACTGAAGCCAGCAACGCCTGCTTGTCTTCGCTGATTATCATCATAATAACCATAAAACCCGCTTGTAAGAATTAATATAAAAGGCTAACGTAAAATAGCAATTTTATATTAATCATAGAGTTAGAAACTTTTAAGGCACCATGTGCCGTGCAATGACCTCGCCAAGGGTTTACACCCGGCCTTTTTTCTTTTAAGTTTCGCCTCCATGACTTGCAATAAATCAATCACAATCCTGCTCTGCGTTACCGCAATCGTTTTTTCAGGGATGGTCACCGCCCAGACCAACGAACAGCAGCACAGGCTCAGTGACGAGCCTTCCCTTTTTGAACGTTACACCAACAGTGCCCAGGATCTGATCCTCAAGGGACTCGAGCTTGTCGGTATCAACTATCGACGTGGCGGAACCGATCCCGACAATGGGCTCGACTGTAGCGGTTTTGTTCAGATCGTTTTCAAGGACGCCGTCGGCATGCTGCTTCCCCGCACCGCGCGGGAGCAGAGCGAGATGGGCAACGTCGTCGACAAGAACGAACTCAAAGCGGGCGATCTCGTTTTCTTCAACACCATGCGACGCACCTTCTCGCATGTGGGCATTTATTTGGGCGACAACCGATTCCTGCACGCTCCGCGCACCGGTGCGGAAATCCGGGTCGAGGACATGAGCCAGGGTTACTGGGTAAAGCGCTACAACGGCGCCCGCCGCGTCGTCGAACGCTAATATTCAGGCGCACTGCCACAAGGACGCACAGGCGTCCTTTTTTGTTGTCCTAAATATGATAAAGATTCTCATTTACAAATCAGAAAATACTCGTTAGTGTTTGCTTGTTGCGAACCCTTCTTATTTGTAATTATGGAGTGAATATATGCATTGTTCCATGGTCCGACCTTTTCTCGCCATTTACCTGAGCCTCGCTCTGGTCAGCAGCATCCAGGCTGAAGAGAAGGTGCTTAACCTCTACTCAGCTCGCCACTATCAGACCGACGAAGCGCTTTATACCGGTTTCACCCGGCAAACCGGCATCAAGATCAACCGCATCGAGGGCAAGGAAGACGAATTGCTCGAACGTATCAAGAATGAAGGCGCCAACAGCCCGGCCGATATTCTGCTCACGGTCGATGCTTCGCGCCTTGCGGCGGCCCATGAAATGGGTCTGTTTGCGCCGGTCAAATCGAAACGGCTTGAAGCGCGTATTCCCGCCAACCTGCGCGCCGAAGACTGGTTCTCTTTCTCGACCCGCGCCCGTGTCATCGTCTATGCCAAGGATACGATAAAGGTCGAGGATGTTCAGAATTATGCAGATCTCGCCGATCCGAAACTCAAGGGCAAGGTATGTACTCGATCCGGCTCGCATCCCTATAACCTTTCCTTGATGGCTTCTTTCATTGCCCATCAGGGCGAAGCCAGAGCGGAAGAATGGGCCAAAGGCATTGTCGCCAATTTTGCCCGCGCACCGAAGGGCGGCGACACCGACCAGATCAGGGCCGTAGCCGCCGGCGAATGCGCCGTGACGCTGACCAACACCTACTATGTGGCGCGTCTGCTGCGCTCGGACAAAGCCGAAGACAAAAAAGTGATGGAAAAAGTCGGCGTCGTCTGGCCGGATCAGAAAGGCTACGGCACGCACATCAACGTTTCAGGGGGCGGCATGCTGAAGCACGCACCGCACAAGGAAGCGGCGCTCCAGTTCCTGGAGTATCTGGCGAGTGACGATGCGCAGCGTTATTTTGCCGACGGCAACAACGAATGGCCGGTCGTCGCCGGAGTCAAGGTCACCAATCCCGCCCTGGAAACGCTCGGCAAATTCAAGGCCGACCCGCTGCCGGTCGGCTCGCTGGCGATGTACCGGGCGAAGGCGCAGATCATCTTTGACCGGGCGGGTTATCGATAACCCGGTTTACCGCCGCTGTGCAATCTGCCGTGACAAAACGATCAAGGGCAGCAACCCGACCGCAACAATCGCCAATGACGCCGTCGAGGCCTCGGCCAGACGCTCGTCGGAGGCCAGCGTATAGGCCTGCGTCGCCAGCGTGTCGAAGTTGAACGGGCGCATGACCAGCGTTGCCGGCAGTTCCTTCATCACGTCCACAAACACCAGCAGACCGGCCGTAAACAAACTGCCGCGCAGGATGGGCAGATGCACGCGACGCAGGGTTTCGCCCTGACTGGCTCCCAGACTGCGCGCCACCTCGTCCATGCTCGGCGTCACCCTGGCCAGACTCGAGGTCACCGATTGCAGGGCCACGGCAAGGAAGCGCACCAGATAGGCGTAGATCAGCGCTGCGATGCCGCCGGTGAGCAGCAACCCTGGGTTGCTACCGAACCCGGCTTCCCATTGCGCGGCCAGCCAGTTGTCCAGTCGGGTCACCGGGATCAGCACCCCGACCGCGATCACCGAACCGGGAACGGCATAGCCCAGACCGACCAGACGGTTGAGCGAGCTGGCGACCAGGCCTTTCGAGACACGTGCAGCGTAGGCCAGCAGCAAGGCCAGGGCTACCGCAATCAACGCCGTCAGGCCGGCCAGCACGAAACTGTTGCCGGCCAGTGCCAGGAAATGCTCACCGAAGCGGGTGTCGCCTTCGCTCAAGGCCAGCCGCAGCAACAAGCCGGCCGGCAGCAGAAAGCCAATGCACAAGGGAATGGCACAGGCCGCCACCGCCATTGCGGCACGGCCACCTTTGAGCACATGGCCTTTCTGCGGTCGATTGCGCCCGGTGGTGTTGTGAAATTTCGCCCTGCCGCGCGAAAGCTGCTCGACCAGCAGCAGCACAATGACAAAGCCGAGCAGCGAGGCCGCCAGTTGCGCTGCCGCAATCCGGTCGCCGAGTGAAAACCACGCGCGGTAGATGCCGGTGGTGAACGTCTGCACGCCGAAATAGGACACCGTGCCGTAATCGGCGAGCGTCTCCATCAGCGCCAGCGCGGCTCCAGCCACCACCGCCGGCCGCGCCAGCGGCAGCGATACCCGGAAGAAGCTGCGCCACGGCCCGATCCCGAGTGTGCGCGCCGCTTCCAGCATGCCGCTGGCGCGCTCGATGAAAGCCGTGCGCGCCAGCAGATAAACGTAAGGGTAAAAGACAAAAATGAACATGATTACCGCGCCGCCCAGACTGCGCACGTCGGGAAACCAGTAGTCAGCGCGGCTCCAGCCAAAAGTCTCGCGCAGCCCGCTTTGCAGTGGTCCGACGAACTGAAGAAAATCGGTGTAAACATAAGCCAGCACATACGCCGGCACAGCAAGGGGCAGAACCAGCGCCCATTCAAAGAGTCGCCGCCCCAGGAAATCATGCATCGTCGTCAGCCAGGCCGTCGTCACGCCGACAACGATGACGCCAAGCCCGACGCCAAGACACAGCCAGAGCGTGTTACCCACATACTCAGGTAGAACGGTGGCCAGCAGATGCTGCCAGGTCGCCCCGGTGCCGCCGCTGAAAATGTTCGTCAGCACACTCATTACCGGCAGAGCAATCAGGGCGGCAAGAGCAGCGGAAATAATCAGGAGTGTGTTGAATGAAGAAGGTTTCATGGGCCGTGCGCGGTAGAATACGAATTATAATTGAGCGTAACCAGCCTGTCGGTCTAGAGGGGTCTCTATTCAGAGGATATTTATTCCAGGCATCCACCGAGGCCAGGCTTCACGCTTATTCCGGCAAAAGGCACAGGTCGGGTTAGCGGGAATGGCACTGACTTAGTCTCCCGCGGGTGACCATGGAACTCTATCTTTCGTCGGGCCTGGACGCGCGGTAGCTTTAACCATGGGTAGGGCTTGGGTC
>JAYSZS010000263.1:0-9161 GCA_043737935.1 Propionivibrio sp.
GCTCGTTTATTCAATAAAAACTGCTTTTGCTTCACAATGTCGTCCAAATTTTTTGCCGCCGCCTGGCTGCGATGACTTGTTCGGTGATTCCTTAGCGATCTCTGCGACGCAAGCGCTTGCTACCAGGCTTTACAGGCCTGCCTCGTTACAGCTTTATAAAGTGCTCGCGGTAATACTTCAGCTCTTTGATCGATTCACGAATATCGGCCAGCGCGGTGTGATCGGCTTTCTTCACAAACCCCTTGGCCAAGTCGGGCTTCCAGCGCCGGCAAAGCTCCTTGAGGGTGCTGACGTCGAGATTCCGGTAGTGAAACCACTCCTCCAGCTTCGGCATATAGCACAGCATGAAGCGGCGATCCTGTCCAATTGAATTGCCGCACATCGGACTCGCCTGCCTGGGAACGTAATCCTGGATGAAAGCCAGCGCTGCCGCCTCAACCATCGCCTCGTCAACAGCCGAGGCCTTGACTTTTTCAATTAATCCGGAGCGGCCATGCGTTTTTTTGTTCCACTCGTCCATCGCGTCAAGCTCGGCATCGGATTGATGAACGACCCACACCGGCGATTCGGCGATAGTCAGCAGATCGTTGTTGGTTACGATCATCGCCAGTTCGATGATGCGCTCGCGCTCGGGATCCAGGCCGGTCATTTCCATGTCCAGCCAAATGATATGATTCGCGTCCTGTGCCATATAATCTGTCCATTTGGTTCAATCCCTTATTCTGTCACAGCCTGATGATCAATATTTTCTCAATTACATTTCTTGTCGCACTCTCGGTTATGGTCGCGCTTCGCCTTTACTTGGCTTGGCGCCAGATTTCACACGTTCTCGCTTGCCGGGCTGCAGTACCCGATCAGTTTGCCGGTCGAGTCGAGCTTCCAGCGCATCGGAAAGCGGCGGATTACACTGTGGCCCGAACGCGATTCGGCGTGCTGTCGCTCATTGTCGAAATAGTTCTGCTTCTGGTTTTAACTTTTGGCGGGGGACTTCAGGCGCTCGATGATTTCTGGAGTACCCGGCTCTCCGGTGCGGGATATGGCGTAGCACTGATTTTCAGTGTCATGCTCATCTCGGGCCTGGTCGACCTTCCCCTGACGCTGTATACGCAGTTTGTCATCGAAGAGAAATTCGGTTTCAACCGCATGACATTCAGCTTGTTTCTCATTGATCTTATCAAGCAAACGGCGCTTGGCATCGCCATCGGCACGCCGGTGCTGCTCGCTGTGCTGTGGCTGATGGCGCAGATGGGCAGCCTGTGGTGGCTCTATGTCTGGCTGTTCTGGTGCAGTTTCAATCTGTTGATCCTCTTCATCTTCCCGACCTGGATCGCCCCGCTCTTCAACAAATTTGCTCCGCTCGACGATGCGCCGCTCAAGGCGCGCATCGAGGCCCTAGTGCAACGTTGCGGTTTTGCCACGTCGGGATTGTTCGTGATGGACGGTTCGCGGCGTTCCAATCATGGCAACGCTTACTTTACCGGCTTCGGCAAGAGCAAGCGCATCGTCTTTTTCGATACCCTGCTCGGCCGCCTGCAGCCGGTCGAGGTGGAAGCCGTCCTGGCCCACGAACTCGGCCACTTCAAGCACCGTCATGTGATCAAGCGCATCGTCCTGCTCTTCGCCTTATCGTTGGCGGGTCTCGCCTTGCTTGGCCAGTTGATTGGCGCCGACTGGTTCTTCAACGGGCTCGGGGTCAGCGTGCAAAATACTGCACTGGCGCTGATTCTGTTCTTTCTGGTGGCGCCGGTTTTCAGCTTCCTGCTGACGCCACTGATCAGCCTGCTCTCGCGCCGCCACGAGTTCGAAGCGGATCGCTACGCCGCCGAGCATGCCTCGGCCGACGATCTGGTCAAGGCACTGGTCAAACTTTACGAGGACAATGCCGCGACATTGACGCCCGACCCGCTGCATTCGCTGTTTTATGACTCGCATCCTCCTGCTGCGCTGCGTATTTCACGCCTGGCACGCCTTGACAGAAACTGAGATCACCATGCCCGAATCACTGCTCATCGAAGATCGTTGCCATCCCCTGCGTGGCCCGGAGCACCGGCTTGACGCCACACAGATACTCGCGCTGCTCAAACAACTCGACGGCTGGGAAATTGACCAGGAACGCCTGCAGCGGGAATTTCGTTTTGCCGATTACAAGAGCACTATACTGTTCGTCAATGCCGTCGCCTGGCTCGCCGAACGCGAGGATCACCACCCCGATCTCGAAGTCGGCTATAACCGGGTAAAGGTCGCCTACAGCTCGCACGATGTCGGCGGCCTGTCGCGCAATGATTTTATCTGCGCCGCCAAGATCGAGGCCCTGAAATCAATTTGAAACTCGCAGGCACCATCGTCGCCGCGCATGGACGGCAATATCGGGTTGAACTGACTTCCGGTGAGACGCTGCTCTGCTTCCCGCGTGGAAAAAAAAGTGAGCTGTCCTGTGGCGACCAGGTCAGCGTGCAGCGTAGCGGCGATGCCCAGGGAGTCATTGTTTCGGTCGCGCCGCGCCGCACGCTGCTCTATCGCTCGAACGATTTTAAACAAAAGCTGATCGCCGCCAACGTGACGCAAATCGTCATTGTGGTCGCTACCGAGCCTTCGTTTTCTGACGAACTGGTCTCGCGCTGCATGGTTGCTGCCGAAAGCCAGGACATCAAGGCGCTGATCGTTCTCAACAAGTGCGACCTGAGCGACCGGGTTGCACCGGCCATCCTGGCCTTGGCGCCGTTTGAAAAACTCGGCTACCCCTTGCTCAGGCTTTCTGCACGCGCCGACGCCGAAGCCCTGCGCCCGTATTTATCAGGCCAGACCAGTGTGCTCGTCGGCCAGTCCGGCATGGGCAAATCAACGCTGACCAACGCGCTGGTACCTGAAGCCCAGGCTCCAACGCGCGAAATTTCCGCAGCGCTCGACTCCGGAAAACACACCACGACACACGCTACGCTTTATCGTCTCGATGCCAGTTCGGTATTTATCGACTCTCCCGGCCTGCAGGAGTTTGGCCTGCGCCACCTATCGTCAGGCGCTATCGAGCAGGGCTTTCCGGAATTCAGGCTACTGCTCGGCCAATGCCGCTTTCGTAACTGCCACCATCAGCGCGAGCCCGATTGCGCCATTCATTCTGCCGTCCAGCGTGGCGACATTGATCCACGCCGCTATGCGGCTTTTCGTTCGCTCTGCGCTGAAGCGGGCTGACCTCAACAGGACTATCGCAATGGCTGAAATCAGCATTCGCCGCAAACACGGCAAAACGCGCTCCGACTCCCGCGCTGCTGCCGAACACATGGCCTCCGAACTCAAGGAAAAGTTCGATCTGAACTATGCATGGGACGGTGACGTACTGCGCTTCAAGCGTTCAGGCGTTTCCGGCGAGCTGGCGGTGGACGAAGAGGAAGTCGCCTTGCATATCCGCCTTGGCTTCCTGCTCTCGGCACTCAAACCGAGTATCGAACGTGAGGTACAGAAATTTTTTGATGAAAACTTTCACGCCTGAACTGAAAGCTTGTGAAAAAATGCTTTAACCCCACACCACAGAGGCGCACACAGAAGCGCAAAGTGTCAAAGTTGACGCAAAGAATGCTATTGCAAACAATGTTTTGACTTTGCGATTTCTTTGCACCTTTGCACCTTTGCGTCTTTGCGGTTGATTTTTGATTTATTCACAGCCTCCAAGCGGGTTGAATCATTGAAACGGTTGCCTGCGTACTTGCCTGCGTACTTTCCTGAGTCATCTGCTTAGCCTCTCGGCTTTTCCAGTACCGATTAGTGGTGTTATGCTCAGTGCTCATGACAAACAAGCGGTCAGCGGGCAGGCCCATGGATATCAAACCGAAGCGACGAACACGCGAGCGCATCCTGGAAGCCAGCCTGCGGCTGTTCAACGATTTTGGCGAACCGAATGTCACGACCACCGTTATTGCCGACGATCTTGATATCAGCCCGGGCAATCTCTATTACCACTTCCACAACAAGGACGAGATTGTCGAGGCCATATTCGCCGGATTCGAGCGGGAGATCGAAGCAATACTCTCCGTACCGAGCAATCGGCAGGCCGACGTCGATGACATCTGGCTGTTTCTGCACCTGCTGTTCGAGCAGATCTGGAAGTTCCGTTTTTTCTACCGCGACCTGAACGATTTGCAGACACGCAACCGCACGCTTGAAATTCATTTCAAGCAGATCCTGGCACACAAGGTGTTGACCGCTACGCTACTCTGCGAAGGACTGGTCTCGGCCGGCGCCATGCGTGCATCGCGCACCGAGTTGCATGCGTTGAGCACCAATATGGCAGTGATCGCCACCTACTGGTTATCCTTCGAGTACGCTCGCGATCCGCGCGGCAAAATGGGGAACGAACGAATCGGGCGCGGTGTTTATCAGGTCATGGCCATGGTTGCCCCCTTCCTGATCGATAAATCACGATCACTGCTGGAAAAGCTCTCTGTCGAGTACCTGAAGCGACAACCCCTCCGATAATCCAAGCACTTTGATCGTTCAGGAGAACAGTGATGGCCTGGAAAAAATTTCCCCATTCTGACAAGGCGTTTGCATATACCGGTGCTGCGCTCCAGAAAAATTGGGCGCGCCTGCATCGCGGTGATTGCGAACCTTATCCGGACAATGCAAAAGTTCAGGCCGCTTGGCGCAGCTTTCATGCCGGCGACTTCGGCAAGGCGGTCGAACTCGGACTCGCCTGCGGCATGGCCGGATTCGCGGTTGCCAACAAGGCGGCGACCGTCTACGCCAGCTATCTAAAGACAGATGACGATCGAAAGTGCACGCTGCTGCTCGAAGCCGCGCAACGGTGTGAAGAACAGCAGAAGGCGTTGCCGGAGTATGCCAACGCCTGGTACCTCCATGCCTATGCGCTGGGTCGCTACAGCCAGAGCATTTCGGTGGTCAAGGCACTTACCGAAGGCCTGGGAGGCAAGATCGGGAACAGCCTGACGCAAGCCCTCACGCTGGAACCCAAACAAGCGGATGCACATGTTGCGCTTGGCGCCTACCATGCCGAAGTAATAGACAAGGTTGGCTCGTTGGTCGGCGGCCTCACCTACGGGGCGAAGAAACACATCGGGGTCGAACATTTTGAAACGGCATTGAAACTCAATCCGGACTCGGCCATCGCCAGGATCGAATTTGCCAACGGACTGGCCATGATGCTCGGCAATGCCAGAATCAAGGATGCCGAGCGTTATTATCGGGAGGCGGCGGCCTGCATTCCGGCCGACGCCATGGAATGGCTGGATGTCGAGTCGGCCAGAGCCGAGCTGGAGAATTAATCGGTTAAAGCTGTTTTAGCCAAAATAAGCAGTTGCCAGCGCTTTCACCGCAGAGTTCGCAGAGGCGCAGAGGACGCAGAGGGAAATCGGGATTCCCACCGCTCGTTGCCAACAACCGGGGCTGTGCGGCTCGTCCCGAGCACCGTGCCAATATTTCAATCAGCGCGAGCGTGGTTTGTCTCTGGGCGGATCGATCAGGTTGACGCAACGCTGTAGCGTCGCGGCCTGTTCCTCGGGCGACTTGCCAACCAGCCCGCAGTTCTGAGCAACCGTTTCCGGCTTCTTTGCCTTCGGAGCGATGGGGGGCTCCGGGGGTGCGCTGGTTTCCTTGGCACCGGGCGACTTCGGCGCAATGGCAGCGTTATCAAGCACCGCCGGAGCAGCACTTTCCGTTTTTTTGACTTTTTCGCCAGCGGCATTTGAACGGGCCACCGAATACTCTTTCAACATATGCACCTGCCTGGAGAGCACTTCGATCTGCGCCTTCAAATCGTTAAGAGCAAGGCTCTTTTCCTTTAGCGCGGCTTTTGCCACAAGAACCTCGGCTTGCAAGATCTTGTTGTTTTGATAATAAAGAAAAGCACCGGCAACAATCACCGTCAGCATAATGCCCAGCAGCGTCGACAGGATGACGATAATCGTGAGCTTCGAACTAACAACTGGCGCTTTTTCTTCGATAACTTCAGACTCTTCGTCATGAGAGGTCAAGGCAATGTCCTTTGATTATCCATCGGCACAGAGTTTCGCCCGCGCCGATACGTCAAAACAGAGTCACAACTGGAGCCAACCTGGCGCCAGGGAAAGACTTGAGCAATCGAGTAAGGCATCATCAGGAAATCAGGATTGTTCAACAATATCCCATCATATTTCATCCAGCAGCACCGCTTCAACGGCCGCCGGATTGCCAAGACGCGCCCAAGGCTCCATCAGGACCAGCCAAAGCAGTTGTTCAAATTCAAGCGCAAAACGATTGACGATACGCTTGGGATCATCAACCATGTTTTTATCGGTAATCAACCCGAACTGTACCTGATCGTCATAAGAGAGAATGCTGACGCCGATGCCGATGCTGCCCGACTGCGGCACCCAGAACATCTGCTGGCTGAGTTTGACCCCGGCCATGTAGCGTGCTTGCTGAGGCCCTGGGACATTGGTCATCACGGCAGTCGCCTTGCTGGACAGCAGGTCGAGCACCTGTTGCTGCAAAAACCGGGGCGCCATGCCGACCAGACCAAGAAGGCTGTAAGTCACCGGCGCCTGATAGGAGCCCTTGAGCGCCTGCATCCGCTCGCGCGTGGTGTACAAACGAGTCAGCGGATTCTCGATGCCAACCGGCAACTCGAGAGCGACCAGTCCGAAATGGTTACCCAATTGCTCATTGCTGTCGGTCGAGCGCAGATTGACCGGGACCAGGGCGCGTATTTCGGTCTCCGTTGCGCTATCACCCTGCTCCAGGAGGTAGCTGCGCAAAGCACCCGCCACGGCGGAAAGCAGCATGTCGTTCACGGAACAGCCGAGGACGCGGCCTACAGCTTTGACCTGGGGCAGAGGAATCGGTTCTGACCACGCCACGCACTTGATCGTACCGGGCTTGCCCTTGAAGCGTGTGGCACTATCGTTGGGCATCAACGCCAGTTTTTTCACTTCATTGGCCAGCGAACGGGCGACGCTGGCATAGTCGCGGATTGAACCTGGTGCCTTGCGCAGCTCCTGGTACTGCCCCCACAAGTTGCCGCCGATACGGATTGACGCAAGTGCCAGGTCGGTAATCGGCTCGGCTATGCTGTTCCAGAAGGTGACACCCTCATTCGTTTCATCGTCGACGAAAGAATGACGCCTGGCCGGTGACTTCAGCCCACCCTCTTCCGGTGCATCGGCGCTCGCATCGGTCAGTGAAAACAACACGCCGATGAGCGCAATGCCGTCAGCAATGGCGTGATGAATGCGAACGACCAGTGCCGAGTCACCCTCGGCGGTTTCGACAAGCCGAAACTCCCAGCGTGGGCGCGAAGGGTTAAGCGGTTCACTGGCCAGTTCGGCGACGAACCTTTCCAGTTCACGTTTGCCGCAAGGCGAGGGCAGGAGCGACTGCCGAACATGGGTATCGATGTCGAACTCATCGTCATCAACCCACCAGGCACCCTCTGAATTCTGTTCGGCGATTTGATGGAAGCGGGAATAGCGCTGCAGGCGCTTGGCCACGGTACGCTTCAAGCGCTCGGGATCCAGGCGTCCGGCAAAAATCATCACGCCAATAATCTGCATCAGATTGCATGGCCGATCCATACGCAACCATGCCGTATCGACGCTGGCGATACGTTCACGAACGCGTTCACGGGATGTCATCGCAGATACTCCGGGCAAATGGCCAGTCACATGATAGCAAGCCCTGGTCACCACAGCCATAACGCGCCAATCGAAATCTCAATGCCGCCAGCAAGACTATGCCAAAAATCAGGCTTTTTGCATATCCAGCCTGCATTCGAGATCGTGCAGCGCAGTATCGAGCACCGTCGCGGTTGATACCAGATCGGGATGGTGTTTTCCGGACAGCAAAGAACGGCTGTGATCGCGAAGGACAGAAACGATCAGATGAAAACCATGGCGCTCGAAAATTGGCGCGAGTTCATGGCGACGCCGGTACAGATCGGTGCGCGTGCGCTGATAGGCATGTTCGCACAAGCGGCTGCGGCTGCGGTAACTGAAGACATTGGTAAAAAACATTTCCGCATCGTCACGACGCGGCTCAAACAACACCACATCGGAACCCTCGTATTCATGCCGGTAGCGATCCATACCGGTGCGCATGCGCGAATGGATGATGGCGCGGAATGTTTGCGACAGGACGACTGGCAAGCCCCCGTCAACCAGATGCTCGGGTCTGCGCACATCATGATCGCGATGCGCCTGTCTGGCCGCCAGTCCGGAATCAAATGGCACCAGCGGGTTGATGCAAATCACCAGATCGGCACCCTCGCGCAAGGCCACCGAGGCGTGCAGTGTCTTGATCAAGGCACCATCGACATAATAATGCCCGTTGATCTTTACCGGAGGGAACAATCCGGGCAAAGCAGCACTGGCCTGTACGGCCAGCGAGATCGGCACCTCGTCATGCCCTGCCCCGCCAAACGCCACCGACTCGCCTGAGTCGAGATCGGTCGCGGTCAGGAAGAGCTTGTGCCTGAGCTGCCGGAAATCGTTACTTCGCCCTGCGCTCGAGAACAGTTTTCTGAGCAGTTGATCAATGCCGGCATTATCGAATACACCGGCCGGAAGCGCGTGGCTCAGGCGTTGAAACGACTCGAACAGACCGAAATGCCACGGGTCGGAAAAATAATGCCGCAAAGAAGACCAGAGCAATGGAGGCACGGAACGTGCACGTCTGTAGTACTCGCCTAAAGCCGGGCGCAACAACATCTCGGGATCGAAAACCTCGTCGGTATCGTTCTCAATCAGCATGCGGGCCAGCGTATCCGGTCGCAATCCGTTGGCCAGCGCAGCAGCGATTATGCTCCCTGAACTAACCCCGACGAAGAAATCGAACTCGTTGAAATCCGCTCCTTCTAGCGCTTCGACCAACGCGGCCAGGGCACCGACTTCGTAGATTCCGCCCACAGGCCCACCGCCGGCAAGCGCCAATCCGATCTTCGAACGCAAGGCTATAGCGGCCATCGAGGCCATCGATGTCTCCCGAAAAAGTAGCCGGCGCAACGCTTACTACTTCAAGGTGCCCCGATGTCAGAGTGTGTTGAACAACTCACACTCCGACAGGCAGCGCCCCCGCCTGAACCCCAACCCGACTTAGGGATTGGTAATAGCGATATTCTTCAGTACCTCAGCCGGGGTGACTGGCGGTACATCCTTTGCCGCAGCCGCCTTGAGAGC
>JAYSZS010000264.1:0-1579 GCA_043737935.1 Propionivibrio sp.
GCGGCGTCATTGGTTGGCGTATTGGTCGCATCGGCATCGTCAGCACAAAGCAACAGCGGTGATGCCACCATCAAGGAAATTGAAAAATATCGTCAGGCTCTGGGTGACGGCAATCCTGCTGAACTTTGGGAAGCACGTGGCGAGGGCATCTGGAAGAAACCACGCGGCCCTAGAAATGCAACGTTGGAACAATGCGATATCGGTCTTGGGCCTGGCAAAGTTAAGGGCGCGTACGCGGTGCTGCCAAAATATTTCGCCGACACAGACAAAGTGGAAGATTTGGAATCACGGTTGGTTTCATGCATGGTGATGTTGCAGGGTTTCAGCTATGAAGATGCAAGGAAAAGCCCGTTTGGCAGTCCTGAACGCAAATCAGACATTGAAGCGCTGGTGGCGTATGTCACGGCTGAGTCGCGTGGACTGAAGATGAATGTTGCGGGTACGCATCCCAAGGAGAAGGAAGCTTTCGATATTGGCAAGGCGATGTTCTTTCATCGGGGTGGACCACATGATTTCGGCTGTGTGACTTGCCATGGCGCGGATAAGCAGCGCATCCGCCTCCAGGATTTGCCAAATCTCAACAATAAAGCGCAGGCACAAAGCGCCTATACCTCGTGGCCCGCCTATCGGGTCTCGCAGGGTGAACTTCGTTCATTTCAGTGGCGACTATTCGACTGCTTTCGGCAGCAGCGTTTCCCGGAGCTTGAGTTTACATCGCAGGGGTCGATCGCACTGACGATGTATCTGGCAAAGAATGCTAACGGTGGCGTGCTCTCCGCACCATCGATCAAGCGCTAGGAGTTGAGATGAAAACGACAACGTACCTCGGTTTTTCGCTCGTCGCTGTATTTGCAGCATCTGTCCAGATCACTTTTGCGGCGGAGCCGACCAAACCAACAAAGGCTGAGATCGTGATGAAGGCCTCATTCAAGGACCGGGGCCAGGCCAAGGTAGACCGGCTCAATCAGGATGAGACGCAACGGCTGTGTTCCCAGTATCCAGATAAGCGTTCAAAGGAGATCAGCAAGAAGATCGAAGCCATCAATATGAAATTGATGAAATATCCCGCCGACGGAAAGTTGCTTGGTGATTGGAAGGAAGGCGAGAAGATTGCACAATCCGGTGTTGGCAAACAATTCAGTGATGACCCGTCGAGGCCCGCAGGGGGCAATTGCTACGCCTGTCACCAACTGTCCAAGGAAGAGATATCCTTTGGTAATATCGGACCGAGTCTTTACAACTTCGGCAAACTGCGAGGTAATACCGAAGCTACCCAGAAATATACTTTTGGCAAGATCTACAATGCCGAGGCGTACGCAGCCTGCTCGAATATGCCGCGTTTCGGGCACAACGGCATCCTTACCGAAGAACAGATTAAACACGTCACGGCGTTATTGCTCGATCCCAACTCGCCGGTGAACAAATAATTCTCAATAGCCCGGCGCGTCCGGGCTTTTTTGCGGTTATCAAAATCAGGAATTACTTATGAAGCACCATCTGGCAAGTGTCGCGAATAAAACTTTATTGGTGCTGGCGATGACGGCTTGTCCTCTGCTTGCCGCTGAAACGGACGCGACGT
>JAYSZS010000265.1:0-4014 GCA_043737935.1 Propionivibrio sp.
CGGCCATGATCAGGCCGCCGTTGTGTACCAGCGCGTCTACCGTGCCCTGATTCACCGTAATATTGAGTAGACCGTCGCCAGCGACGTCAAGGGTTATCGCCGTACCGGCGGCCAGCGCCACCGTACCCAGTTTCGCCGAAATGGTCCCTTCATTGCTGACCTTGGCGCCCAGCAATGCCACATAGCCCCCATCGGCATTGATCGAACCCTGATTGATTACCGTCCCGACCGAACCGGAAAACTTGTATCGACCGGCCATGAAGTCACTGTCAGTGATGTTCAGCGTAGACGCGACAAGTCCGCCCACATTCACCTGCGACCCATTGCCGAATAGGATGCCGTTCGGGTTAACCAGGAAGACTTTTCCGTTGGCCGACAAACTGCCGAGAATGGTCGAACCTTCGGAACCCAGCACCCGATTGAGCGCGACCGAATTACTGCTGGACTGCACGAAGCGCACCCTTTCAGCGGCACCGATGTTGAAGGTCTGCCAGTTGATCGCCGCGTTCTGCGTTGCCTGGGTGATGGTAGTGCTGTCTGCAGAGCTACTGATGCTGGCGCCGCCGGCCACTACGACGCCCCCCACGGGCAAGGCGTAGGCATTGATTGCAAATGACATCGCCAGGTACATGACCAGGGCTTTCACGGCGAAGCGTGTACCCGCACCCATGATGCTTGAACCGGTCGCTGATTTCTTGCCCGCGCTTGGGGCATTCTCGGAAACGGCGACAAACGTGCCGGCCTTATCGCTCCATATCGAGCGATGGATACAATTCATTTCTAACTCCAATATTTAATAATTATTTGTGAACCCGGCGTTCGCTTCCGCTCACCTGGCTCAAAAATATTTCACGGCCTGAATCCAGAATCGTCCCGATTTGTCCGGGGCCGACGTCGCCTCTTCATTACCCAGTTTGTGGGCGTAATACGTCCTAACCATGAAATCGTTGCTTCTCATCCAGCTCAGCCCCCCCCCAGCACCGCTCAGGGTCCTGCGGTTCGACCCACTGCCGAACCAGGGGTCTCTATTCACGGTAACGGTTCCGGTATCGACGAAACCGATCAGTTGCATCTCTCCAGGCATTTGCTCGGTGAACTTGGGCAGCGTCAGTCGACCTTCCAGAGCCAACACGTAACCCTCGTCGGCATAGGCTTCGCCTTCCGGGTAGGCGCGCACGGCATACACCCCACCGAGTTCCATCTTCTCCGAGGAATCCAGGTTCTTCGAGGCGACTTGCCCATTGATGGCCGCGTAAAGCGAGAACGAATCGGTCACGCGCTGCAAGCGCATGGCGGCGAACGACAGCTTGTTGTAATGTCCATTGCTGCGCGCTGTTCGCGCGTCGATTTCACGTATTTCAGGTGTTTGAATGTCAAGGTTGCCGGTTGACCAGGTGAGCGCGTAAGTGGTGAATCCGCCGCCGCCAAAACCATCGCGATGGTCACCGTACAAACTGGGCATCAAAACCTGTACCTTCCTGTCGACGTCTGTCGAGGTCAAGTCGTACCTGTCCTCGAACGTTTTGTAGTCAAAGGCGAGTCCGGCGTAGAGATTGCTGTTACGCGACCTGATCAGGGGGTAGCTGCCAAATATGCTGGCGATTTTCGCGGTGCCGTGGGCTCCCAGGTAATCGAATTCACGCCCCAATTTGTAGTCCAGATAACTGTAGGCGACTCCGGCGGTCGCATTTCCAAACTGCATCTGGTAAGCGGCGCGGGCATAGTTGAGGCCCGAGCCGGCAGTCAATAAGCGTAACGAGGCAACTTCGCCGAGGCCGGCCAGGTTGTTAAAGTAAACGGTCGCCCCAAGGCGATTCTCGCCGGTGTAACGGTTGCCCGCATTGTCGGCGTCCACACTCCCGCTTACGCTCGGACCCGGCAAGAGGTCAACGAGCAGGTCAGAGGCGCCTACGGATGCCCCCGGAATCAAGGTTGATTTGACCGTCACGCCGGGAAGGTCGGAGAGCAGCAGAAGACGGTTCTCGAGCGGCACGGATGTAATTGGATCGCCTTTGTTCAGGCCGGCAAGACGACTGTTGGCCAGATCATCGGACAGGTTCGTCTGGTTGCGCAGCGTGATCTCGCCGTAGCGCCCTTCGATCACGGCAATAGTCACGATACCATCCTTGATATCCTGCTCCGGCAGATAGGCTTGAGCAACAAAGTATCCATTCCGACGATAGTGGTTCGCGATCCTGGCAGCCATGCCGCGCAGATCGGCGAGCGACAACTGACTCCCGGGCTCGAATCCGCTAACGGCGAAAAGATCAGCTTCCGTGTACGCCTGCGCACTCGTAATATTAAGGCGCTTGACGTTGACTTTCAGACTCTCAGATTCGGGAATGGCGATTGTCGCTGGCTCGAGGTCGATTTTTGGCGTTGCTTTTTGCGGAATCGGGGCAGGCGGAATCTGCTGCATCTGGCGGCCAGCATTTGGCGGCTCGGCGGCAAGGACGCTTTGACTTATTGCCAGCAACGCATAGGGTAAGAATCGATTTACTAGCATAGTAACTTTCAGCGCAATTTTTTGAAAAGGAGGCCGTAGGATTTTAGTTGTTAAATCAGACACTGTATGTGCGATACCGTACATAATAGAGCGTTTGCAGCCGATTCGACAAGTGCCTTTTATGGCTCTTCCAGCCTCAAATCCGGCTCTGTCATCGTTATGAATTTCGTCGTCGGGATACTGATGGTTAATGGATTCTGGTCAATGCCAAGCCAATGCTCGTAGAGCATGTGACGATTTCCCGCTGTGCAACGGCACATACTTGAGACTTAGCCGTATCGTGGGGTTTATATATTGGTCAGACGCTGACGCAAATCCATTGTGAGATAACACTTATATTACCATGTTATCACCACATAGCTTTCGCAAACGCGCGTTTCCAAGCCTTGGCGGTCGAGTATCGTAATGCAGCTGCGGCTGTAACGAATTAGCCTGGCCTTCTGCAACTTGAGCGCACCTTCGGTCACGCCTGCTCGGTGCAAACCGAGCAGGTTGGCGATCAGAGCCTGAGTCATCGCGAGTTCGGTGCTCAGCAGACGGTCATAACTCAGCAGCAGCCAACGGCACAGTTGCTCGACCAGCGAATGGTGCCGGTTGCAAACCACCATTTACGAAATCTGCGCGATCATAGCTTGGATAGGCAGTAGCAGGCGCGCCACCGGTCCAGATCGATCAAACTCGTCTTTCAGCGTCTGCGCTTTCAAGCGATAGCCTCTGCCGGCGCTTTGTACAACCGCACGACTCGGCGTTGAACTGCCTCCCATGAACTGCCTCCCATGAACAGCGAAATATGAACAGCGAAATATGAACAGCGAAATTCCTATAATGCCATCGTTGCCGACAAGTGCAATCTCGGCCGCATCACCATTTTTCATCAAACACAGCAGCGAAACAATGGCCTAGGTTGGAAAATACACGTGCTTTTCAATGCCGCCTGTGTCGCAAATCACTTTTCCCAGAGGCAACTCGTCAATTCAAGTTCCGGAAGCCAGCGCTTCAAGTCGGCATCAGGCAGCGCAGCAGCAGACGGTTCAATTTCGTTTTGGGCGAATTGTCCACCTCCTGTTGCAGATGCGAGGCGGGATACGGGGCGCTGACAGGGTTCTTTAATTGGCGGGTCGAATTACGCATCACGGACCTGGGAGTTGAGCCTAGCTTTAGGCATTGCGCTCACGCAATCCCTGCAATAAATGATGTGGGCGATGCTTGTATGTGCGCTGGCGAACATACAATAAAAAGATCAGTTACGGGTCGTTTGCGTTCACAGTTGATTGTGGAAGTCACGGCGCAATGGGCAAAGTGCGATAGTCACGGCAGTAGCGATCGGCTCACCTGAGCTCGCCGCGTCAAGCTACGGCGCACAATTTCTGAGAGGTGGTCGCACAGTTCAACCGCCAGCGGATATTCCGCACCGTTAGGGAATCACCGAACAAGTCATCGCAGCCAGGCGGCGGCAAAAAATTTGGACGACATTGTGAAGCAAAAGCAGTTTTTATCGAATAAACGAG
>JAYSZS010000266.1:0-1575 GCA_043737935.1 Propionivibrio sp.
TCACCACGTCGAGGATGTCTTCGTTGGCCAGCGTCATCGCACCTTCGGCGGCATTGCGGCCGACGCGGGCGTTGAACTTCATGCGGCCGACGCGCGACAGGTCGTAGGTGTCCGGGTTGTAAAACAGGCGCTGAAACAAGGCCTGAACAGCGTCTTCAGTTGGCGGCTCGCCCGGGCGCATCATGCGGTAGATGGCGACGCGCGCAGCAAACTCGTCAGCCGTTTCATCGGCGCGCAGGGTTTGCGAAATGTACGCGCCCTGATCGAGTTCGTTGGTGTACAACACCTGCAGGTCCTGCACACCGGCAACCCGCAGCTTTTTCAGCAGCATTTCGGTCAGCTCGTCGTTGGCCTTGGCGATAATTTCACCGGTCTCGGCATCAACGATGTTTTTCGCGACCACGCGGCCGACGAGGAAGTCTTCGGGCACGCTGATGGTCGTGGTGCTGCTTTGCTCCAGCTCGCGCGTGTGACGCACCGTAATGCGCTTGTCCTTGGCGATCACGACCTTGCCGGCCTTGTCGGTGATGTCGAAGCGGGCCACTTCGCCGCGCATTCGCTCGGCGACGAATTCCATCTGCGCGCCGCTGTCCATCAGACGGAAATTATCGAATACAAAGAAGTTGGCCAGAATCGACTCATTGTTCAGGCCGATGGCCTTGAGCAAAATCGTAACTGGCATCTTGCGGCGACGGTCGACACGGAAATACAGAATGTCTTTCGGGTCGAATTCGAAATCGAGCCAAGAACCACGGTAAGGAATGATGCGAGCCGAGAACAGAAGTTTGCCCGAACTGTGCGTTTTGCCCTTGTCATGCTCAAAGAACACGCCGGGCGAACGGTGCAACTGGGACACAATCACACGTTCCGTGCCGTTGATGATGAAAGAGCCCTTGGTGGTCATGAGCGGCACTTCGCCCATGTAGACCTCTTGCTCTTTGACCTCTTTGATCACCTTGTTTTGGGAGGTCGACGATTCACGGTCATAGATGAACAATTGAACCTTGGCTCGCACCGCCGACGCAAAGGTCAGACCCCGGGTCTGGCATTCCCGCACGTCAAATGCAGGTTTGGCCAGGTTGTACTCGAGGTATTTCATCTCGACAAAGCCATTGTGGGAAATGATGGGGAAAGCTGCTTCAAAAGCGGCTTGAAGTCCCTCTGCGGTACGCTTCTTCGGGGGAACATCCGCCTGCAGGAATGCGATGTAAGCCTCCTTTTGCATCTGCAACAGGTACGGGATTTCCAGCACGCTGTCGCGACTGCCAAAATTTTTGCGAATGCGCTTGCGTTCGGTGTATGAGTAAGCCATGAGATCTCCGGGCAAAGACTAAGGAATTCTGGGGGTCCTGGGCGACGGTCAAATTGAGTCCCCAATGTCTCAATACTTTTTTCTTGGTGATTGGCCACTACCAATCATTGGCGGACGGTCACACATTGCGCGTGACCCGAACCAAGGCATCTTCTGCAGTCGGAATCAGAAGACACTGAAAAACAGACTTTTAATCTGTTTTTCAGTGCTCTCTTACAAGCAACAAAGGCTGGAGCTCTTTTGGAGCACCCAGCCTCTCTTGC
>JAYSZS010000267.1:0-9128 GCA_043737935.1 Propionivibrio sp.
TGGAACCGTAAAAAGCCATCCAGCGCAAATAAGGTCCGCGCAGCGGATCACCGATTTTCGGGGCAAGCCCCGCTTGTGGATCTGATCGTGCCCCACAAATATCTAGTTGAGCACCGCCTGATGTTTTGCGTAATCTTGAACTCGTCAACCTTGAACGGATTGGTCGGATAGCGAAAGTATCCGGCCTGCGGGGGCATCTTGCGCCTGGGTGGCGGTCAGGGCAGCGGCGGTGCCGACAGCATTCCCGTCCATCCGCTTTAGTTCGAACCAGAACACACTGCCTTGCCCGAGCGTACTTTCCACACCGATGGTGCCGCCCATGCATGCATTCAACCAGCCGCTTGCTGAAGACCAGTCCGATACCCGTGCCCGGTTCGGCGCCGGACTCCTGCCCGATGCGGTTGAATGGCTGGAAAAGCTGCGCGATTTGCTCCGCAGCCAGCCCGACACCGTTGTCGCGGACGCTGATGCGAATCGTCTCCGGGGAGCGCTCTGTGCACTTGACGACAACCGTTCCACCCGTCTTGTTGTATTTAATGGCTTTG
This sequence comes from Propionivibrio sp., assembly GCA_043737935.1. Taxonomy (GTDB): domain Bacteria; phylum Pseudomonadota; class Gammaproteobacteria; order Burkholderiales; family Rhodocyclaceae; genus Propionivibrio. The sequence goes on from JAYSZS010000267.1 coordinate 546, forward strand.
GAAAGCAGGTTGATGACAACCTGCTTGACCCGGGTGCGGTCGGCGTTGATTAAGCACGGCGTTTCGAAGCGGGGAAAGGTCACGCCGATGCCGCGCTGTTGCGCCTGCGTTTCGATCATGGTCTGGCATTCCTGCAAGACTTGGGCCAGTGGCAAGGCCTGCTGCGTCAGCGACAGTTTTCCGGACTCGATCTGTGCCAGGTCGAGGATTTCGTTGATCAGATCCAGCAGGTACCACCCGGCCTTGAGGATCTTATCAATGCTTTTTTTCTGGACAGGCGTCGGCGTTGTGATGCCGGATTCAATAAGCTGGGCAAAACCGAGGATCGAAAAACCGAGGATCGAATTGGGCGGCGTGCGCAGTTCATGACTCATGCTGGACAGAAAATCCGACTTCGCCTGATTGGCCTTGTCCGCCTCAAAGCGGGCGCGTTCGAGTTCGACGTTGTTGTCCTGGAGAATCTGACCGAGTCGTTTTATTTCGGTGATGTCGTTATGTGCGATCACCGCACCACTGTGTTCCAGCGATCCCAAGGGCAGCACGTTCATCATGAACCAGCGCTGCTGTGTCGGAGAATGACAGGGGTATTCCATGCTGAAGCGGGGCAGGGTACCGTTCAGTACCGCGCGCAGACCTTTGCAGGCAGACAATACATCCGGCGGGGCGAGCGCGGGGTCCAGCTCGCAGGCGAGTTGCGCTTGTTCCGCCTTCTTGCGTGCGCTGATATCGCTGAGCACGATACGGATGACTGGCGTGCCACCCGTTTCGTACACGGCGGTGGCTTCTAGATGCGCCCAGAATGGCGTGCCGTCATGCTTGATCATACGGAATTCGCAGGCCTGCGACTGGCCGGTGTCAAGGAGATGTTTGCGACACAGGTAGTAGCTGTCCTGTTCTTCCTTGAAGATAAAGCGGGAGAACGCTGTTTGACCAGAGCCCCGCGAGCCAATCCGAGCAGGGTAGCCGCAGTAAGGTTGGCCTCGATGATCAGCCCGGACTCGCTGACGCTGCAATAACCCACCGGTGCCAGGTCATAGAGATCGAAATAGCGAGTCCGCGCGGCGTCGAGTGCATGATGCGATTGGCGCAATTGCTCGTTCTGCATTTCGAGCTCGATCTGATGCACCTGCAAATCGTGCTGTATCAGTTGCGCGGCTTCGGGAGTCAGGTTCGCAAGATTTTCTGGCGTCAGCGCCGTTTTCCCACCCAAGCTCGCTTCGGCTCGCTGGCGCAGCGCCGACCCTGAGGGTGACTTATCCATGCCCGTCATGAAACACCGCCAACGTCCCTGTGCCATTTTGTAGATAGGTGGGCCGGGTTAGCACAGCCCGGCAAGTAACCGTGTTTCAAGTCAAGCATTTTTTTGGGCTCCACGGCATGTTATCTTATCACGGCATTCATGATCATTAGCCACCTTCGCATACAAGTAAAGATCACTAACATGCCGCGATTTCCGACCAGTATAAGCCGTTCTGCAAATGCGTCGGTGCGGTTGTTAGGAAGCACAGCGGATACGCTCGCCATCAACAAGACCGCTCGTACGTCGGCTCGCCCGCCCCAAATGAAGCGTTTGCCCCGATGTTTCCCGCTGTCTTTTGCCAGTTCAGTATGGCTTTGCCGTTCTCAGCCGCACCCTGCACGGCAAAGCTGTTAATGGCAAGATCGATTCCTGCGGTGACTTGACTTATGATTTACCCGTTTGTATTTCGTTAAATGAATGACTTCGGAATCACCCTTTTGGCACGTCGCTGCCGCTCGCTTTGGTATTCGCTTCCTCGTGTCAAGGAAGTCCCTTTCATTCGTTTGACAAGGCTGAGAATTGTCGAAATAGGGGCTCTCAGGTATAATCCGAAGGTTTTCAAGTATTTAAGCGGGAGGGCTGTGCGCCGTCCCGCTTTTGTGAACGTAAGCTACGGATCAGGAGTCTTTCGTGTCGTTGTTACCCTCTCTTCCGCCCGCGATTCTCGCACTGGCCGATGGAACAGTTTTTCGTGGTTTCGCCATCGGCTCCCAGGGCACTACCTGCGGCGAGCTGGTGTTCAATACGGCGATGACCGGCTATCAGGAAATCCTGACCGATCCTTCCTACTGCCAGCAGATTGTTACCTTGACCTACCCGCACATCGGTAACACCGGGTGTAATGAAGAGGATTTCGAGTCGCGCGCCAACTTCGCTGCCGGTCTGGTCATCCGGGACCTGCCGATTCGCTGCGAGAGCTGGCGCATGCAGGACACCTTGCCCGACTATCTGAAGAAATATGGTGTGCTAGCCATCGCCGGAATCGATACGCGCAAGCTGACCCGTCTGCTGCGCGAGAAGGGTGCGCAGGCTGCCTGCATCATGGCTGTCGAGGTTGATGAAGTGAAGGCCATTGCCGAGGCAAGAGCTTTCCCCGGGCTGGCCGGAATGGATCTGGCTAAGGTTGTGAGCGTCGATTCACCCTACGAGTGGAGCGAGGGCGAATGGACTCTGCAAGGCTATCAGCCGGCCCCTGCAACACAGTTCCACGTTGTCGCTTACGACTTTGGTGTCAAGCGCAACAGCCTGCGCATGCTTGCTGCGCGAAATTGCAAGGTGACGGTCGTGCCGGCACAAACTTCCGCCGCCGAAGTGCTCAAGTACAGGCCCGATGGTGTTTTCCTGTCCAATGGCCCGGGTGACCCCGAACCCTGTACTTATGCCATTGCCGCCATTCGCGAACTGCTCGTTGCCGGCGTTCCGAGCTATGGCATCTGCCTGGGCCATCAGTTGCTGGCACTGGCCTCAGGTGCCAAAACAATCAAGATGAAGTTTGGCCATCATGGGGCCAACCACCCGGTCAAGGATCTCGTTACCGGACAGGTGCTGATTACCAGCCAGAACCACGGCTTCGCAGTCGATCCCGACACCTTGCCCGCCAATTTGCGAGCGACGCATGTTTCCTTGTTCGACGGCTCATTGCAGGGCCTGGCGCGAACCGACGTACCCGCCTTTTCCTTCCAGGGACACCCGGAAGCGAGTCCTGGCCCGCACGACGTTGGCTATCTGTTTGACCGTTTTATCACGCTGATGCAAGACAGCAAAGCGGCGGGAAAGTAACTCATGCCCAAGCGTACAGATATCCAGAGCATTCTCATCATCGGCGCCGGCCCGATCGTCATCGGCCAGGCCTGCGAGTTCGATTATTCCGGCGCGCAAGCCTGCAAGTCGCTGCGCGAGGAGGGCTACAAGGTCATCCTGGTCAATTCCAATCCGGCGACGATCATGACCGATCCGGAAATGGCCGATATCACCTACATCGAGCCGATCACCTGGAAAGTGGTCGAGAAGATCATTGAAAAGGAGCGCCCCGACGCGCTGCTGCCGACCATGGGTGGCCAGACGGCGCTCAATTGTGCGCTCGATCTGGCCAAATATGGCGTGCTCGAAAAGTTCGGCGTCGAAATGATCGGCGCCACCAAAGAAGCCATCGACAAGGCCGAGGATCGCCTCAAGTTCAAGGCGGCAATGACCCGGATCGGTCTCGCTTCGGCACGTTCGGCGGCCGCCCACTCGATGGAAGAAGCGCAGCAGGTGCAGGCCATGATCGGCTTTCCGGCGATCATCCGTCCGTCATTCACGATGGGCGGTTCGGGGGGCGGCATTGCCTACAACCAGGAAGAATTCGTCGACATCTGCAAGCGCGGTCTCGAAGTTAGCCCGACCAGGGAACTGCTGATCGAGGAGTCGCTGATCGGCTGGAAAGAGTTCGAGATGGAGGTCGTTCGCGACAAGGCGGACAACTGTATCATCGTCTGTTCGATCGAGAACCTCGATCCGATGGGCGTGCACACCGGCGACTCGATCACCGTGGCTCCGGCCCAGACCTTGACCGACAAGGAATACCAGATCATGCGCGATGCTTCGGTCGCCATATTGCGCGAGATCGGGGTGGATACCGGGGGTTCCAACGTGCAATTCGCCATCTGTCCGGATGACGGTCGCATGATTGTTATTGAAATGAACCCACGCGTTTCACGCTCGTCGGCTCTGGCCTCCAAGGCGACCGGGTTCCCGATTGCCAAGGTGGCGGCCAAGCTGGCCGTAGGTTTAACGCTCGATGAACTGGCCAACGAAATTACCGGCGGCAGGACTCCGGCTTCATTCGAGCCCTCGATTGATTACGTTGTGACCAAGGTGCCGCGCTTTGCCTTTGAAAAATTCCCGACCGCCGATTCACACCTGACCACGCAGATGAAGTCGGTTGGCGAAGTGATGGCCATCGGGCGTACTTTTCAGGAGTCTTTCCAGAAGGCCTTGCGTGGCCTTGAAGTGGGCGTTGATGGAATGAATCAACGCACCACCGACCGCGAGGAGCTCGAGCGCGAACTCGGTGAGCCGGGGCCGGAGCGCATCTGGTACGTCGGCGACGCTTTCGAGAATGGCTTTACGCTGGATGAAGTGCATAAGCTGACGCATATCGATCCCTGGTTCCTCGCCCAGATCGAGGATATTGTCAGGATCGAGATGACGCTCGATGACATGACATTTGACGAGATCGATGCAGCGACCCTGCGTGAACTCAAGCGCAAGGGGTTTTCAGACCGTCGTCTGGCCAAGTTGATGAAGACGGGCGAAACCGATGTGCGTACTCGCCGGCACGCCCTGGGTATCCGTCCCGTCTATAAACGCGTCGATACCTGTGCGGCCGAGTTCTCGACCAGCACCGCGTATATGTACTCGACCTATGAGGACGAGTGCGAGTCGAATCCGGGCAACCGGAAGAAAATCATGGTGCTTGGTGGCGGACCGAATCGCATCGGTCAGGGCATCGAGTTCGATTACTGTTGCGTGCATGCGGCACTCGCCCTGCGCGAAGACGGTTACGAGACGATCATGGTCAACTGCAATCCGGAAACCGTGTCCACCGACTACGACACCTCGGATCGCCTCTACTTCGAACCGCTGACCCTTGAAGACGTGCTTGAAATCGTCGCCATTGAGAAGCCAGTGGGCGTCATTGTGCAGTTCGGAGGCCAGACGCCACTCAAACTGGCGCGCGACCTTGAAGCGAACGGGGTGCCCATCATCGGTACCAGTTCGGACATGATCGACGCGGCTGAAGATCGCGAGCGTTTCCAGAAACTTCTGCAGGAACTTGGCCTCAGGCAGCCGCCCAACCGTACGGCGCGAACGGAACCCGATGCCTTGCGTCTGGCCGCCGAAATCGGCTACCCGCTGGTCGTTCGGCCGTCCTACGTTCTTGGCGGCCGTGCCATGGAAATCGTCCATGAGCCACGCGATCTGGAGCGCTACATGCGCGAAGCGGTCAAGGTCTCGAACGATTCGCCGGTGTTGCTTGATCGCTTCCTTAACGACGCCGTTGAAGTTGACGTCGATGCTTTGTCCGATGGCGATGAAGTCATCATCGGCGGTGTCATGGAGCATATCGAACAGGCCGGCGTGCATTCGGGCGACTCGGCCTGCTCGCTGCCGCCCTATTCGCTGTCGGCAGAAGTACAGGATGAACTGCGGCGGCAAACCAAGATGTTGGCCAGAGCGCTCAATGTTTGTGGCCTGATGAACGTGCAATTTGCCATCCAGCACGACGTGGTCTACGTGCTGGAAGTGAATCCGCGTGCCTCGCGCACGGTACCCTTCGTTTCCAAGGCGACGGGCTTGCCGTTAGCGAAGATCGCTGCGCGTTGCATGGCCGGGCAGTCGCTCGCCAGCCAGGGCGTGACCAGGGAAATCATTCCGCTTTATTTCTCGGTCAAGGAAGCCGTTTTCCCGTTCAACAAGTTCCCGGGTATTGATACGATTCTCGGTCCGGAAATGAAGTCGACCGGAGAGGTGATGGGTGTCGGCAAGACTTTCGAGGAAGCTTTTGTCAAGAGCCAGATGGCGGCCAATGTCAAACTTCCAGATTCCGGCAAGGTCTTCATCAGCGTCAAGGAGTCTGACAAGAACAAAGTCGTCGATATTGCCCGCGATTTGCATGCAGCGGGATTCAGTATCCTGGCCACGCGCGGTACGGCATCGACGATTGCGGCAGCGGGTATTTCCGTGCTGGCCGTCAACAAGGTGACCGAAGGACGTCCGCATGTTGTCGACATGATCAAGAACAACGAGATTTCCCTGATCATCAATACGGTCGATGAAAAACGTCAGGCGATCAACGATTCGCGCTCGATCCGGACGTCCGCACTGGCAGCGCGCGTGACGATGTACACCACGATATGGGGCGCCGAAGCCGCGGCTGTAGGCATCAAGAACCGTAGTGAGCTTGAGGTCTATTCGATCCAGGCTTTGCACGCACAATTGAGTTGAACATTCCTGAGCCGCCGGTGACGCCATTCCAGGCGCCGGCGGTTTTTGCTTTGCCAGCGAACCAAGTGAGTAAAGACCATGAGCAAAGTACCTCTGACCGTTTTCGGCGCCGAGAAACTCCGCGCCGAACTGCATCAACTGAAAACGCTTGAGCGGCCCAGCGTGATCGCGGCCATCGCCGAGGCGCGCTCGCATGGCGATCTTTCGGAGAATGCCGAATATGATGCGGCCAAGGAGCGTCAGGGTTTCGTCGAAGGCCGCATCAAGGATGTCGAAGGCAAACTGTCCAACGCACAGATCATCGACCCCAAACTGCTCGATGCCGACGGACGCTGTGTTTTCGGTGCGACTCTTGATCTTGAGGATCAGGATACCGGCACCCAGGTCAGCTATCAGATTGTTGGCGAGGATGAAGCCAACATCAAGGCCGGAAAGATTTCGGTCAATTCACCGATCGCCCGGGCATTGATCGGTAAATTTGCCGGCGATATTGCGCAGGTGCAGGCACCGGGCGGGCTGCGCCAATACGAAGTGCTTAACGTGCGTTACGAGTAGGTGGCCGAAAGTGCGACGTTTTTCCGAAGCGCTTTACTTAATAACGCTGGCGCTATGGGTTGGCGGCTTGTGGGCAATTGGCTATCTCGTCGCCCCCGTTCTTTTCGCCACGCTGGCCGATCGTCAACTGGCCGGCATGCTGACCGGCAAGCTGTTCGCGCTGATCGGCTGGGTTGGTCTGGCCAGTGCGGCCTACCTGTTGCTTTTTATGTTGATTCGCCTTGGCCGCAGCGCCTTGAAACGCGGAGTTTTCTGGCTGGTTGTGGCGATGCTGGTACTGACCGTGCTCAGCCAGTTTGGTATCCAGCCCTTGCTCGCGCAACTCAAGGCCGACGCTTTGCCGCGCGCAGTGATGGAAAGTGTGCTGCGTGATCGCTTTGCGACTTGGCACGGTGTTTCGAGCATTCTTTATCTGGTACAGAGTGTGCTCGGTTTGCTGCTGGTGGTCGGTGCCGGACGTGGACTGAAATAGGCGAAATTCTGCCCGCCCCTGGCGCCGGTATGACGAACGTTTTAGCTGCGCTAGCTGCCCTGAAAGCTGCGTTTGCTGCGCCGTGGTGCAGCGCGGCGGCGAGTGGATTTCGTTGCCATGACAGCAGTTGACGGGCGCCAGACAACGAGGAGTTTCCCGATATGCTGTACCGCAGCGGCACTGAGTTGTTCGCAGATGATCGACAGATACTTTTCGCGCTCAGCCCGGTCGTCGTTGAAAACGCGGATTTTGATCAGTTCATGGCTGTCCAGGTTGGTGTCGATCTCTTGCAGAACCGAGTCGGATAGCCCGTTCTGGCTGATGGTGACGACTGGATTCAGTGCGTGGGCTCGTGCCCGCAGGGAACGACGTTGGTCAGCGCTAATATCGAGCATTAAATAAACCCTAGCAAAGAACGCATTTTAACGAGTTTTAGACGATGAAACGAAGCGGAACGAGTAATGCGTGGTTGCGCGAACACGTCAATGACCCCTACGTGCAGCGTGCCAGGGCCGAAGGTTATCGTTCACGCGCTTCGTTCAAATTGTTGGAAATTGACGAGCGGGATCGACTGATTCGCCAGGGCGAGGTCGTCATTGATCTGGGGGCGACTCCCGGCGGCTGGTCGCAAGTGGCGGCCAGGCGGATGCAGGGCAAGGGTAGGGTGATTGCCTTGGATCTTCTGGAAATGGAATCTTTGCCGGGCGTAGACTTCATCCAAGGCGATTTCCGCGAACCGAATGTACTGCAGCATTTGGAAGCGATGCTGGCCGGTGACAAAGTGGGGCTTGTACTTTCCGATATGGCCCCCAATATGTCAGGAATTCCTCTTTCCGATCAGGCCAGAGTGATGCACCTGGCCGAGCTGGGGCTCGAATTCTCCCAGAACTGGCTGAAACCTGACGGTGCTTTTCTGGTCAAAGTTTTTCAGGGTTATGGTTACGAAGACTTTGTGCGCGAAATGAAACGAGTCTTCAAATCGGTTTCATCACGCAAGCCGGATGCTTCGCGCGATCGTAGTGCCGAGTTGTACTTGCTGGGCAAGGGCTTGAAGCCCTGATTTCCTTTGGAAAGGTTTCGGGTTGCACTGCCTGAATCGCTTCATAAGGTTTAGAATGAAATCTTTTAGCACTATTTATTCCTTCAGGAGTCCCCTGATGAGCACGAGGAAGAGGTAAAGCATTGAATAACATGTTCAAGAATATGGCGGTGTGGCTGGTCATCGGTCTGGTTCTGATGACGGTTTTCAACCAGTTTAATACGCGGC
>JAYSZS010000268.1:0-4000 GCA_043737935.1 Propionivibrio sp.
GCATTACTTATTTGTGACATTCGGAGAGCTTGAACGGTCGCTATGCCTCACCGCGTTACGCTGGTTTTCAAGGGCTTCTTCCAGGCACAGTCTGGCATACGCTGCGCAATTGCCGCATTCGCTGGCCACGCCGAGGTCGCACCGCAAGTCATCCAGCGTGCGTGCCCCATTCCGGGCCGCTTCACGAATGTGCTGGTCAGTGATGGCCTTGCAGACGCATACGTACACTAAACTTCTCCAGAAAAATCGCAGTCAGGGCAGACAAAACCAGGACGGCTTGCAAATTATTCAGTCGCCGTCCGGTTCCATGTGGGCCTGTAGATAGTTTTCCAGAGTGACGTCCTTGATCAGGCTGTGCTGTGTTTCCAGCCAGTCGATTGATTCTTCACAGTGTTCCAGCAGATCTTCTAGCAGGTCGCGGCTGACATAGTCCTGGAGTTGTTCAGACAACGCAATGCTCGCGATCAGCAAGGGGCGCTGGATTTCGCTCTCGTACTTGAGGTCACACAGCAGGCACTCGACGACGTTTTCGCCAATCAGAAGCTTGCCGAGGCTCTGCAGATTGGGCAGACCTTCGAGGAAGAAAATGCGGTCAATCAGTTTGTCGGCTTCCTTCATGACGCGGATAGACTGTTTGTACTGGTAGTCGTTGAGCTTTTCCAGCCCCCAATGGCGGAACAGGCGGGCATGTAGAAAGTACTGGTTGATCGAAGTCAGTTCGTTTTTCAGCACCTTGTTCAGGGTGCCGATCAGTGTTTTGTCACCTTTCATCGCTGCGCCTCTTTATGCCGGGTTGCCAGATTCGATCTGGCTCTGTTGATAGTTTTGCAGTCCGACCAGTTCGATCAGGCGAATCTGCTTTTCCAGGTAGTAGGCGTGATCCATCTCGGTGTCTTCAAGTTGAATGTCCAGCATATCGCGTGTCACGAAGTCCTGGGCTGTTTCGCAGTTGGCTATCGCTTTCTTCAACACGACGGCAGTATGGTATTCGTAGTCGAGGTCGGCCTGCAACATCTGGGGAACGGTTTTGCCGATAGTCATCGCATTGCGCTTGGCCAGATTGGGCGTGCCTTCCTGGAAAAGAATGCGCTGAATGATCGCCAGGGCGTGCTGGTGCTCGTGCGCCGATTCATGCAGCGCCTTTTCAGCCAGTCGCTTGAAGCCCATGTCCGAGTACATTTCGCCGTGGATCAGGTACTGGTCGACGGCGGTCAATTCACCCGTCAGCAAGTCGTTAAGGATGTCGATGATTTTTTTGTCGCTCTTCATGATGCTCTCCGGAAATCGAAAAAAAACGAGTGGCAGTATTCAACCCGGTAAGCCAGCTAAGTCGCGATCCAGGCGTTTGCCAGCCACCGTGTTAAATCCTGGATATGTGACAGTAATTTTCAGTGCCGGTTCAAACTCCTTGGCTGGAGGCGAGAAACGGCCACGCCACAGGCCTTCGTTTGCACTGTGGTTTCGCACTGGATTCGGAATACCCGTATAATTTGAGCTGACTTGGCGGTGCCCTGGTTTTAGGCTGCCGAGGTAAGGGCTTGTCAGAAAAATCCAGGGTTTCGACCAAATTCCAGAAGCCGGCAGCTTGCCGGTTTTTTGTTTCCACTTCACTGCATTTTTGGGTTGATATGCGAATTTTGCTCAGCAATGACGATGGCTACTTTTCACCAGGAATTGAATGTCTGGCACGAGCGCTTTCGCAGGTGGCCGAGATCACCGTTGTGGCCCCTGAGCGCGACTGTAGCGGCGCCAGCAATTCACTCACGCTGGATCGCCCGCTGTCCTTGAAGCGCGCGGCCAACGGCTACTACCACGTGAATGGAACCCCCACCGATTGTGTTCATCTGGCGGTGACCGGCATGCTCGACGAACTACCGGACATGGTGGTTTCAGGCATCAATCACGGTGCCAACATGGGCGATGACACGATCTATTCGGGTACCGTCGCGGCGGCTACCGAGGGTTTTCTGCTCGGTGTACCCTCGTTGGCCATTTCACTGTGCAGCAAGAGCGGGGAGCATTTCCAGACGGCGGCGAGGGTGGCGCTGGAGCTGGTGCAGTTGATCCAGCGTCAGGCGGTGCGCGAGCCTCTGCTGCTCAATGTCAATGTGCCGGATGTGCCTTACGAACTGCTGCACGGCATGGTCGTCACGCGGTTGGGCAAACGGCACAAGGCCGAGGCTGTGGTGCGTACGTTGACGCCGCGCAACGAGACCGTCTATTGGGTCGGCGCGGCGGGTGAGGCGCAGGATGCCGGCGAAGGCACCGATTTTTACGCGGTGAACAAGCATCAGGTTTCGATTACGCCCTTGCAGATCGACCTCACGCACAACGCGCAGCTCCCGCTGATTCGCAACTGGCTGGTGCAATGAGTCGAGTCGTTTCGGGTATCGGGATGACCTCGCAGCGCACGCGAACGCGAATGATCGATCGGTTGCGCGAAGAAGGGATTCGTGACGAGCGGGTGCTGGTAGCCATCGCCGCCGTGCCACGCCACGTATTTGTCGAAGAAGCGCTGGCTTCGCGCGCTTATGAAGATTCGGCGCTGCCGCTTGGTTATTCGCAAACGATTTCGCAGCCGTATATCGTGGCTAGAATGATCGAGTTGCTGCGTGATGGGCGTGAACTCGGCAAGACGCTGGAAATCGGAGCAGGTTCCGGTTATCAGGCGGCGGTGCTGGCGCAATTGACGGACGAGGTGTATGCGATCGAACGGATCGAGCCGCTACTGGCACGGGCCAAGCTCAATTTGCGGGCAATCCAGCAGTTCAAGGTGCGCCTGAAACATGCCGACGGCCAGCTGGGTCTGCCGGAAGCGGCGCCTTTCGATACCATCATTCTGGCTGCAGCGGCCACCCGGGTTCCGCACGTGCTTTTGCAGCAACTCGCGCTGGGTGGCAAAATGCTGTTGCCGTTGGGTACGGGGGAGCAGTTCCTTCTCATGGTTGAACGTCGTGCCGAAGGCTACGTCGAAACCCGTCTGGATAGTGTTCGTTTCGTTCCGTTACTCTCAGGACTTGAATGAAGAATAATCGTGCTTTCACCAAGACGGGTCTGGGTATTGTTCTGCTCATCCTGCTGGTTCTGGCCGGCTGTGCCAGCAAGACTCCGGCACCCGTGGGCGGCCAGCCGTCGGTTACTGTCGCCAGGGACAGCTACATTGTCAAACCGGGCGATACCCTGTACAGCATTGCGCGCGAACACGGCATGGATTTTCGCGAGCTGATTGCGCTGAACGGAATCGACAACCCGAATCGCATCACGGTCGGAAAGGTACTGAAGGTCAGGCCACCGGCTGTGGCTACTTCGTCGGAGGCAACGACAGCGCCGGTGGTGTCCGATGTAGTGCAATCGAGACCGTTCGGGACGGAGCCGGTGCCTGATAAACGGCCGCTTGGCACCAGCACCGAGACGCTCAAGCGTGAGCCCAAGGCCGGCAAGGAGCCTTACTCTGATCAGGCGCTGGCTCAGGCACAAAACCAGGGAAAAGCGAAGCCTGTCGAGCCGCTGACCCCGGTGGTCAGGGCTGAAGCCAGTCCCGACGCCAAACCTGAAGCCAGGCCCGAGGCCAAACTCGAGGCCAAACCCGAAGCCAGGCCTGCCGAAGCGGCAGCGAGTGGCGACGAGATCGCGTGGATCTGGCCGGCCAACGGCAAGACGCTCGTTAACTTCAGCGAAGGCGGCAGCAAGGGTGTCGATATTGCCGGCAAGACGGGTGATCCAGTGATCGCAGCGGGTGATGGGAAGGTTGTCTATAGCGGGACAGGTTTGCGCGGTTACGGCAAGCTCGTCATTATCAAGCACAACAATACCTATCTGTCGGCTTACGCGCACAACCAGAACATTCTGGTCAAGGAAGGGCAAAGCGTAAGCAAGGGTCAGAAGATTGCCGAAATGGGCAATACCGATGCCGACCAAGTCAAACTGCACTTCGAAGTCCGGCGTCAGGGCAAGCCTGTCGATCCCCTTAAATACCTGCCGCCGCGTTGATCATGAGTGA
>JAYSZS010000269.1:0-1568 GCA_043737935.1 Propionivibrio sp.
TTCCTGCTCGAGCTCGAGCGTCGACAGTTGCAACAGTCGTATCGATTGCTGCAACTGGGGCGTCAGTGCGAGGTGCTGCGATAGCTTGAGCTGGAGGGATGGTTTCATTTACGGAGCCTGATCGGCCGCCGGATTGTGGGGGTGAAGCTGCCCGATGGGTTCTGGATTCTGCAGGAGCAAGCGGCAGGTTCAGAGACGGAAATTCTCGCCCAGATAAACCTTCCGGACGCTTTCATTATAAATGATTTCATCGGGACGACCAGAAGCAAGAACGCTGCCTTCGTTGAGGATGTAGGCATGGTCACAGATGCGCAGTGTTTCGCGGACGTTATGGTCGGTGATCAGGACGCCGATGTTGCGCTCCTTGAGGAAGTGGATGATTTTCTGGATATCCAGCACGGCAATGGGATCGATGCCGGCAAAGGGCTCATCAAGGAGGATGAAGCGTGGTTCGGTCGACAGCGCGCGGGCAATTTCCACCCGGCGCCGCTCGCCGCCGGAAAGCGATGCCGCCGAGCTGTTGCGAATATGGCTGATGTGAAGTTCTTCGAGCAGCCGCTCGGCGCGCTGTTCAATCTCGTCAGGCTCAAGCTTTTGCAGTTCCAGCACCGCCTTGATGTTTTCGACGACGGTCATTTTGCGAAAAACCGAGGCTTCCTGCGGCAGGTAAGAGACGCCCATTTTTGCCCGCTGGTGGATGGGCAGGTGAGTTATTTTTTTGTCATCGATATAAACGTCGCCTCCATCGCAGGCGACCAGACCGACCACCATGTAGAAGCAGGTCGTTTTCCCCGCACCGTTCGGACCGAGCAGGCCGACCACTTCGCCGCTGCCGACCTCGACCGAGACGTCCTCTACCACGGTGCGCTTCCTGTAGCGCTTTTTCAGGTTGTGCGTGGAGAGTGTGCTCTTTGTATTCATGCTGACACTGGTTTCGGTCATCATTCAATCGTCTTCAAAGTCGCCGCGAATTATGCGGCGGATGGTTTCTCCGGCAAATCCCCGGCTCATCAAAAAACGCTTCTTTCTAGCCCGCTCATTGGCATCAAGCACACCGCATTGATCGCCATACTTACGTTGCCAGACCTGACGCGCGCGCGTCAGTTCATCATCGCTGGCGGCCAGTGCGGAAGCCACCAGTTCTTCAGAAACGCCCTGAGCGCGCAGTTCGTAAGCCAAGCGAGCATTGCCGAATCGTGCTGCGCGAGCATTCAATCGCATTTCCACGTAGCGTTCGTCGGAAAGCAGACGACATGCACTCAGATCATCGAGCAGCGCCTCAAGCGCTGCGCTCGATTCGGCGTGCAGGGAAAGCCGCCGCGCCAGTTCGACTCGCGCGTATTCGCGACGCGCCAGCAGCCTCAAGGCACGCGCACGCAAGGTGCCGCTCATGGCGGCTTACTCGCTGACGCTGATCGGCTTTGGCGATGGAACATTCACGGCGCTGCGGATCCTGGCCTCAATCTCCTCGGCGATTTGCGGGTTGGCTTTGAGGTATTCGCGGGCGTTGTCCTTGCCCTGACCGATTTTTTCGCCATTGTAGGCGTACCAGGAGCCCGATTTCTCGA
>JAYSZS010000270.1:0-3993 GCA_043737935.1 Propionivibrio sp.
ATCCACTTCGGGATTGAGCGAGCACAGACCGTTGGATAACGCTTCCGGCAGCATCGGAATCACGCGACGCGGAAAATATACCGAATTGCCACGACTCAACGCCTCTACATCCAGCGCATCATTCGGCGTGACATAGTGGCTGACATCGGCGATCGCCACCAGCAAACGCCAGCCACGCGATTTTTTCTCGCAGTACACCGCATCGTCGAAATCGCGCGCGGTCTCACCGTCGATCGTCACCAGTGGCAAGTCGCGCACATCTTCGCGCCCTTCCAAATCCTGCTTACGCACGCCTTTGGGGAATTTTTTTGCTAAGCGTTCAATCTCATCGGAGAACACATGGGGTAAATCGTGTTTGCGTAACGCGATCTCGATTTCCATGCCGGGATCGGCATAGTTGCCGAGCACTTCGACAATCCGCCCGATCGGCTGTGCATGACGGTTGGGCTGTTCGATGATCTCGACCATCACCACCTGACCCGCCTTGACTTTGGTCTTCTTGTCCGGCGGGACGAGAATATCCTGGTTGATGCGCCGGTTTTCAGGAACCACAACGGTAATACCATGCTCGATCAGGACACGACCTACGACCCTGCTGTTGGCGCGTTCGAGCACTTCGACAATAGCGCCTTCGCGCCGCCCCTTGCGATCAAGCCCGGTGATCCGCACCAGCGCACGATCGCGATGCAGAACCCTGGACATTTGCTTGGCATCGAGAAACAGATCGTCGCCACCGTCATCGGGAACGAGGAAACCGTAACCGTCGGCATGCCCTTCAATGCGCCCGGCAATCAGGCTAGCGTGCTCTGGCACAATATACGAACCCTTGCGGTTGCGCATCAATTGCGCCACACGCTCCATGGCAGCCAGACGGCGCTGGAACATTTCGTGTTCCAGTCGATCGATGTCGAGCAGAATGCACAGCTCGTCGAAGCTGACTGGTTTGCCCTGCTCTTCTACCACTTGCAGGACATACTCGCGTGACGGCAGGGGCTGTGCATATTTGGCCACTTCGCGCTCGAAGTGGGGGTCGTTTTTTCTGATATTCGATAGTTTTTTTATTGACATTTTCTTGTGTTCCTTTAGAATTCGCCCTTCTCTGGAACTGCCCAGGTGGCGAAATTGGTAGACGCGCTAGGTTCAGGTCCTAGTGGTGGCAACACTGTGGGGGTTCGAGTCCCTTCCTGGGCACCAGACAACATTACAAGCCGTTTCAGGCATAGCCCCGACCCAAAAAATTCCGGGTTTTATGGCCCTCTCAAAGATAGCGTACCGCATTGTCAAAATTCATCCTGGCCTCAGGGAGTTCGGCTCGTGCAAAGCGCGCCAGCACAAACGCTCTCTGTAACTGAGGAACACCTTTCAGTTGCGCCAGCGAAAAATCAATATCGGAAGCGACATCGGTACTTGCCTGATCCAGCACGACGTTCATCGTGCTGATTCGCACCTGCTTTTGCTCAACGCGAATATAACGCTCCGGATGCTCAAGCACTTCGCGCAAAGTCTCCAGTTCGACATCCAGCGCCGATTGCGGACTGCCCATCGCCTCCATCTGGCGCTCGTTCACCACAAGCTGCGCTTCCAGCTTCAACTGTTCGCCAGACACGGCGGGCGCCGATCCAAAAACCGTTCCCAGACCCGGACCCTGCTGCTGGAGCAAGCGCAGTCGTGCACGGATCAACGAGCGGTTATCTTGCAGTTCGCGACGTTCGGATCGTTCATCACCAATTTGCGACAGCGCCTGCGCCACCAGATACTCATAAGCCTGCGTACCCAGTAGACGGCGAACTTCCTGATCTTCGTGACCACAAATGCGTGCCTCATGGTCAGAAAAACCGACGACTGTCTGCGCAACATCGTGCTGAACAACATCACCCTGCAACGATATACCGAGTACTCGCTGCTCGTTGTACGTCATGACAAGGATGAAATAGGCTTCATCGAGTTTCGGGTACTTGTCTATCAGGGTTCGCAGATTACTTGAACGACCGAGCGCGTATGGAATATCGGAGGCTGTGACAAAGAAAGCCCTAAGTACCGGTTCGGCAGACCAGTACGCTGCCGAAACCTTGATTGGCGGAGGCAGGGAAAGCACCATCTCGCGTATGGAGTTAACACTGATTTCAACTGCTGGCGCGAGACGTTCCTGATAAGCGCGCACGAGCTTCAATCGAGGATTGGTCAGCGTCACGGCCTTGTCGATCGCGCGCAAGGTCATATCATCGGAAGGTCGATCTGGGTCGAATTGGGCGGGACGGTTCTTGAACCAATCGAGAATGCCCATGGTCTACACTGGCCTGCGCAGCAAGCGTGTTGACGCCATCATGGCAACCCGCAGTACGTCGGCTTTCCCGATCGCAAATCAGGCCGTTCAAAGACTGACAAATTACGCGAAAGGGTGGCGGCGCAAAATCGTTTCATTACGTTCCGGCCCGGTCGATATGATATCGATCGGAATTCCACACCAGGCTTCGATACGTTCAAGATAAGCACGTGCCGCAGCCGGCAGCCCGTCCAGCGTGGTTGCGCCGACGGTCGATTCAGTCCAGCCCGGCAGACTTTCGAGAATGGGCTGGCAATCGGCCACTTCGTCGGAGCCCATCGGCAACAGGTTGATGATTTTTCCGTTGAGCCGGTAACCCGTGCAGATTTTCAGTTCAGGAAGACCATCGAGCACGTCGAGCTTGGTGATGCACAGCCCGGTTACGCCATTGATCTGAATCGAGCGCTTTAGCGCAGGAAAATCGAGCCATCCGCAGCGGCGCTTGCGTCCGGTAACGGTACCGAACTCGCGGCCTTTATGCGACATCTGATGTCCGGGAACGCCGGCGGTCTCGATATCGAGTTCACTCGGGAAAGGCCCACCGCCAACCCGTGTGCAGTAGGCCTTGGTGATACCCAGCACGTAGTGCAGCATTCCCGGCCCGACGCCCGTACCGGCCGATGCCTGACCGGCAACACAGTTCGACGAGGTGACGAAGGGGTAAGTACCATGATCGATATCAAGCAAGGCACCCTGCGCACCTTCGAAAAGCAGATTCTGGTCAGCCTGGTTGGCCGCATACAATTCGGCGGAAACGTCGACGACCATCGGCTTGATCAATTCGGCATCGGCCATCGCCTGAGCGAACACGGTTTCGTAATCGACCGCTTCAGCCCCCAGATAGCGGGTCAGGACAAAATTGTGGTAGTCAAGATTCTCTTTGAGCTTCCCGGCGAATCGACCGGGGGAGAAGAGATCGTAGACACGCAAGGCCCGGCGTGCCACCTTGTCTTCGTAAGTCGGGCCAATGCCCTTGCCGGTGGTGCCGATCCTGGCGTTAGCACTCTTGGCAGCTTCGCGCGCCGCGTCGAGAGCGGTATGATAGCCAAGGATCAGCGGGCAGCCTGGGCTGATCCTGAGACGCGAACGAACCTCAATGCCATCAGACTCAAGTTCATTGATCTCGGAAATCAGGTGGTGAATATTCAGAACGACGCCGTTACCGATATAGCAGGTGACATCGGCATGGACAATGCCTGAGGGAACAAGATTGAGTTTGTATACTTTCTTGCCGACAACGAGCGTGTGGCCAGCATTGTGACCGCCCTGAAAACGCACCACACCCTGCGCGTGATCGGTCAACCAATCGACAATCTTGCCTTTGCCCTCATCGCCCCACTGAGTGCCAACCACTACAACGTTCTTGGCCATTCAATCAATTCCTGAAATTTCACGAGTAATCCATTGTCCTTTGTTTTCGACCAGTCGTCGGTCACAGAGAGGCCCTTCGCTGAGCGTTTCACCCGGCAAGCGTTCGATAACAATCTCACCCTGCCCACGCAACTCGGCGATGTGGGCCGTCAGTGCGGAATCGGTCGCGGCAAAAGGCGCCAGAATTGCACCTGCTGGTTTTTCGATTGCCGCCAGGCGGGCCACTTCCCGCAAATCCATCGAAAAACCGGTCGCCGGTCGTTCACGGCCAAAGTCTTTGCCAACGCCGTCGTAACGCC
>JAYSZS010000271.1:0-3990 GCA_043737935.1 Propionivibrio sp.
CTCAATGCTTTCCTTTGAGTCAAGGCGTTGCGCGGCCTGACACCACGGCAAATTTGTTCTAAAAACCCGTCGTCATTCCGGCGAAGGCCGGAATTCAAATTTGTACATCTGATCAAGAGGTTAGTAAATCAGTTTTGATAAACGCACTGGATTCCGGGTCAAGCCCGGAATGACGGCAATTAAATGAGTTAGCGTTAGAACAAATTTACCGTGGCCTGAAACCGTCATCTATTGACAGGCCCCAGGGCTTCGACGGCAATCTGAAGTCGCCAGCTACAGCAATGAGTTCCTTGATCAAATTCTCGTCCGCCTAGTGACTATCATAGAGGGCCACGTCGCGCTTCTGTTGGCAATTATCAAGAAAGCGCCCTTTGGCCGCAGTAAAGGACGCGGTGCTGTCCAGAACCTGAAAGACAATAAAGCGGTTTTCCGAGCGATACCCCTGCCTGCGCAGTGCCGCCAAGGCGAGAGAGTGGGCCGCATCGTAGGCAAGGATGAAGCGGCTGTCCGGGGACAATCCTGAATTCTGCGCGTCCGGTAACTACCTTTTGGCCGACCTGATCAGTCCGTCGAACTCGGCCTGATCGGGAGGTTCAGTCTTGAGCTTGCCGGTCTTCGCCAGATTCTGCAGTTTCTGCTGGGCTTCCTGAGGGGATGTCATTTTCGTCGCCGATGAGCATGATTTTTGGCTGGTTGATTACTCGGGTAAGGAAATGATTGTCGTCGCGCACTTTTCTTGAAAAATCTTCAGGAGAATAAAGGGTGGGGTTAACCTTGCGGCCCAGAATCTCCTCGGCCTTGGCCAGACCCTCGAACATCGATGTCGCTCGCTGCGTTATCCGTGCCCTTGGCTACGGAACCATAGATAAAGGCGCAACAAACAAATTGGGCATAATCGGTCAGGGCGGTACGCAAGACATCCGCCAGCCCAAAGGTCTTGAGGGCAATACCCCTGAGTTCCTCAAAGATGGGCGACTCCCGGTGGGCCTGATAATGTTTCTGGCGGCCTTTCAGTTCCAGTGTGACCCGCCCGGACGAGGTCATCCGTTCAAGTTCGCGCTGCAACGCCCCGCGCCCGGTCTTTGTTCTTGCGGCAATTTCATTGGCGTAGAAGGATTGATCCGCCTAGCCGAAGAACAGCCCAAGCACCCGCTACAGTACGCCCGAGAACAGGACATTCGAAATTGACGTCGGCTCTTGTTTCCCCATAGTGGGTACTATGGTATCTGATTTGGGAATGAGCGCGCGCTATTAAAAATTACTCGTTACTGATTACGGGGTTTGTTTATCTGGATTCCTGGTAATTCAGTTACTTCACCCGTGCTCATTATCCCCATTACGGGGCTGATCAGTGCGGAGGAAGGAGGAGGGAGGGGGAAGGAGGACTGAAGGTTACTCCAACCCACATAGCCGGGGGGGGCGTATCACGTATCGTTATCGCCCTGACCAGCGAACGGGTTTGCCCGGAGCCGTTTGGCCAGAAGAGTCTTCTGCGCTACGATGAATTACTGCACCGACGAGGTGTCCAAACTTAGACTTTTTTCAAGGCGATGGTGCCACTCCAACGAGAGCGTTACGAGATCCATAATGAAAATCAATCTGCAGCGAACAATTACCTCACTGACCAACGCACTCGATTTTGTCGGTACCGACGAATATCACCACGGCAAGCGCGTGGCGCTGATGGCGGTGGCGATTGCCAATGAAATGCACTGGTCGCAGCCACGCTGCGAAAGAATGCTCTACGCCGGGATGCTCCATGACTGCGGCGTCTCGCGTACCAAGGAGCACCGCGCCCTAACCGAAACCCTCGAATGGGAAGGAGCGCAGCAGCACTGTCTGCGCGGTGCCGATTTTCTGGCGGCCTGCCCGCCGCTGGCCGGCTTCTCGTCGATTGTTCTCTGGCATCACACGCGCTGGGAAGCCCTTCTGCTCGAAGATCTTGACGACGATCTGCGTCTCGAAACCAATCTCGTATTTCTCGCCGACCGGGCCGACGTTCTTCTCGCGCCGTATTTCGTAGGCCCCGCGCTGAAGAACGAGATCCTCTGGGAATACCCCGCTATCATCGAACGCGTCGCCGGTCTTGGCGGCTCCTTGTTTGCACCGGTACTGGTCGAGGCTTTCCGCCGTGCCGCTGCCCGCGAATCGTTCTGGCTGGCCATGGATCCAAGCTACATCGAAGACCAGATCGAGGAGCATCTGCACCGTGGTCAGCCGGTCGAACTCGACACCGCCGATATACTCGCCATCGCCGGAATGTTCGCGCACACCGTCGATGCCAAAAGTTCCTACACGCTTGAGCATTCGACCCGTGTGGCCCGCATCGCACGACATCTGGCCCATGCCTCCGGCATCCGCAGCGAACATCTTGATCAGGTTGAAATCGCCGGTTTGCTGCACGACATCGGCAAACTGCGCGTACCGGAGGAAATCATTGACAAGCCGGGTGCCCTGACTCGCGAGGAGCGGGCCTTCGTCATGCGTCACAGCTATGACACCGGACACATTCTGAGGAAAGTGTTTCCCGGCCAGCCGATTGCCGACTGGGCCTCGATGCATCACGAAAACCTGCTTGGCACCGGCTATCCTTTCCATAGTCAGGCCTCGGAGATCCCGCTCGAAGCGCGGCTGATTTCCGTCGCCGACATTTTCCAGGCGCTTTCTCAAGAACGGCCCTACCGTGGCCATATAGCCAAAAGCGAAGTGATGTCACGCCTTGATAGCCTGAGTGCGCAGGGACGAATCGACCCGGAAATGGTCGGACTGCTGCATAGCCAGCTTGATTGCTGCTATGCGCTGGCGGTGGACCCGGATGACCCGTCACCGCGTGCAACCGCCTGTGGATGATTTGGGGTGGCGTCAAATCCCTGTCCGCTAGTTCGACGCCGTCTGCCGGCGGATTTCGTAGGCCTGCAGATGTGAATAGGCGAGCCTGAGCATCGGGGCTTCGATCCCTTTCGCTTGCGCGCGAGCGAGCATGTCGCCAAGAATGTGATCGGCTTCGGTCGGCCCACCGCGTTCGATATCGCGTAGCATCGAGGCCATCAGCCCCGACCCGCTATCGGTCAACTGCTTTCGATAAGCGGCCAGTTGGGCTTCAGCCACGGCGTGGCCGCTGGCTTCGGCAACCCTGGCACATTCGGCAAGCAGGCTGGTAATGAAGGCTTGACCAGCCACCGTGCCCAGTATGTTACCGATGCTGGCGCGAAACAGGCAGGTTGAACCGGCCATCGTGGACAAGAAAACGAACTTGTCCCACATCGCCTGTTCAATGTTGTCTGAGAGAGTAAAGTCGAACCCCGACGCAGAGAGCAACTGCGCCAGCGGCTGCAAGCATTGCGGGGGCTGCGGCACAAGCGAGCCGGTGAAGAGCTTGTGCAGCTTGAAGTGGTGTTTTATTTCTCCCCCCGGCGCCAGCATGACCGATATGAACGCCACGCCGCCCAGCACGCGCTGCGCACCAAAGCGGGCCACCAGGGTGTCGATGTGCAAAACGCCATTTAACAAGGGCAGGATGACGTTGTGTTCGCCAACGGCCGGCGTGATCGCCTCAATCGACGATTCCAGATCATAGGCCTTGCAGGAGAGGATGATCACGTCAAAGTGAGCGCTCAGTTCGTCCCTGGTCAACACCCTTGGGGTGATCTGCAAGTCGCCTGAAGGGCTGGAAACCTTCAGCCCGTTTTCGTGCAACTGCACCGCCCTGGCCGGACGCACCAGAAAGGTGACATCGCCGCCTGCGGCATGAATTCTGGCTCCGAAATAGCCACCAATTCCGCCCGCTCCCAAAACAAGAATACGCATCAAAGATCTCCCGGGAATCGTAAAAATGAAAGACCGGTATTTTACTCCATTTGTGCTTTCAATGAAGACGGGCACCGGTAAATGCCAGCAATTCTCATTTCAAAATATTCGCTTTAAATAGAGTACCGTTTCCACGGAATGGCCCCCAATACCGCTCAGCCCTCTGGAACAAAAATTATTTTC
>JAYSZS010000272.1:0-9095 GCA_043737935.1 Propionivibrio sp.
GAAAACTTGAGCTGGACGCCCAGCCAGGCACCAACAACCGTCGGTACCAGTGAAAGCGCCAGCAGTGCGTAGGTATTGCGTAAAACGCGATTTTGCGCAGGTGCGAGCGTGCCGGGTGAGGTGATGATAGGGGCGTTGATTGCCATGGTGTTATCTCCTGAAACGATGAAATCGTGTGTAAGACTATAGGCTACAGCAAAAAGTTTCAAGTAGCGGTTTTGCCAAGAGAAAAATAGTGGCGGTGAATGGTAAAATGCGCCTCAAATCTGGAGGTGTGGCCGAGCGGTTTAAGGCACTGGTCTTGAAAACCAGCGAAGGGGAGACTCTTCCGTGAGTTCGAATCTCACCGCCTCCGCCAGAATGGCGTTCAAAACTGTCCAATAAAGTCCATAAACCCCCAGTTCTCACTGGGGGTTTTGCTTTCTGGTGGTTCATTACGGTTTTTTAGCGTCCGCTTGTATCCGGTGGTAAACCGTGGTGCGACCACCTGGCCGAGTGCTACCCGCGGGTCGAGCTCGTGCGCAGTTCGATCTTCGTGAAGGACGGCCACATTTACACCTCGGCCGGCATCACCACCGGCATCGACCTAGCGCTGCTGTTCGTCGAGGAGGACTTCGGCCCACGCAAGGCCTTCGCGATCGCGCAATGGCTTGTGCTTTTCGTCCGCCGGACCGCGAGCTACTCTCAGCTCAGCAAGCTGCTCGCGCTGCAGTCCAGCTCTATCAAGCCCTTAGACGACTTGGAGAACTGGATATTCGAGCACCTCGCCGAGAATATCAGCGTGGAGCGGATGGCCGCCAACGTGCACATGAGCGCGCGCCAGTTTACGCGCGTCTTTCGCAGCGAGAAGGGCACGACGCCGGCGCGCTTTGTCGAGCGTGTGCGCGTCGAGGTGGCGCGCAGCCTGCTCGAGACGTCGGGTGTGGGCGTGAAGTCGGTGGCCGCGAAGTGCGGTTTCGGCAGCGCCGACTCGATGCGGCGTTCGTTTCTGCGTGTGGTGGACACCACGCCCAGTGAGATCGCGGCAGCGCACCCTACACCGGGTACCTTGCGCAGACCGTAAGAACAACGCCCCCGTAGGCGGCTTGGCGCAAAGCGTCGGGCAATCGTCGTTCCCGGCCCGCCGCGATTGGAGAAGATAGGGGGACGGTTGGCACATCGGCCCGGCCGCAGTCTATGTGGAGCCACGTCATGAGATCCGACGCCCAAGCCAAGCACCGTGCGTTGCATTCCCCTCGTCAACAGCACGGTTGGCATGCCCCGACCCCGCAGGAGGAACAGCAGCGATTGGCGTTCTGGGCCACCTTGCACTGCCTCGCGGGCTGTACATTCGACGAGGTCCTCGGGCCGGTGATCGGCACGGTTCTCGGATGGGGAAACCTGGAGACCATTGCCCTGGCGCTAGGCAATGCCTTTGTATTTGGCTATGCCTTCACCATGGTCCTCTGTTCCGCGGCGGCATGGCGTGGCGCTCGGCGGCCCAGATCGAGCTGGCGGCCGGCACCGCTTCGATCGCAATCGTGAAAAACGCTTTCGAACCGCAGACAATCTGCGCACCAGCAGCACCGACATCAGATGCAATTGCGTCCATCAACGCGTCTGACACACGGCCCGCAGAAGTGCCGGAGACCAATCCCATTCTCGTCGAACTGCATCACAAAGGGCTCGTAGTGCGCCGTCAGGCCGAAATCATAACTGCACGAGCCCCTGTGTGGAGTGTTCCGCAAACGGGACGCACTAGTGGATTGCCCAGTCCGTGATCGTGCCAGCCCAACAGCGCCCTGTAGCGGAAATCTCGAATCAAAAAAAGCGCTTGACCTTCCAAGCGTGGGAAACCCGATAAATGCAACAGGAGCTACTTCGGCTCAGTAAAACCAAGTCGACTCTAGTCGCGAAAGGAAGAGTAATGAAAGTAAATCGCGTAATCCAGATCACTACGGCTGTAGGCGCCGCCCTCGCAATCGCCGGATGCAAAGAGTCGGTGCCCTCCGCCGCTCCCGCACTGCCACCTAGAGTTCCGGTGGCCGAGGTGATCGTTCGCCCGGTGACGCCATTTGTCGAGTTCACTGGCGCGCTGACCGCGGTCAAGCGGGTTGAACTGCGCCCGCGGGTCGCCGGCTACATTCAGGATGTGAGCGTGCCTGAGGGCCGCTTCGTTGAGAAGGGGCGTGGCCTCTTTCGCATCGATCCACGGGTGTTCCATGCCGCGCTGACCGCCGCGACGGCGCGCCTGCGCGAGGCTGAAGCGGCATCGCTGCTCGCCCAGGCGGAACATGCGCGAGCCGAACAACTGTTCGCCCAAAAGATCGTCGCTCGTGATCGCCTCGACACCGCAACCGCCTCGCTGAATGCGCGCAAAGCACAGGTCGACGCCGCAAAGGCAGCGGTGGATGCTACGCAATTGGACCTGAGTTTCACGCGCGTCACGGCACCGATCAGTGGACGTGTCGGCCAAGCCCTCGTCACCGAGGGCAACTACGTCGCCAGTGGCGTGACACCACTCACAACGATCGTCTCGATCAATCCGCTCCATGTTTATTTCGATGTCGACGAACGCACGTATTTGCGATCGCTCGCCGCAGGCCGACCCAACGCTTCCCCGCAGGGCTCACAGGCGGCAAAGGTCATGGTGGCACTCCTCACCGACAAGACTTATTCGCGGCCCGGCCGTGTCGACTTTCTCTCCAACACCGCCGATCGTGGGACGGGAACGGTGCGTATCCGCGCTGTTGTCGACAACCCCGATGGACAATTAACGCCCGGTCTTTTTGCCAAGGTCAAACTGGAGACCGGCTTGCCCCAAGCCAGGGTTCTGGTCTCCGATCAATCGATTGGCACCGATCAGGGCCGCCGCTATGTGCTCGTCGTCGGTAAAGACGACAAGACGGAATACCGGCCCGTCGAGTTGGGCTCGGTGGTTGACGGTTTGCGCGTGATCGAGCAAGGTCTGCAGCCCGGCGAGCGCCTCGTCGTCAAGGGGCTGGTGCGCCCTGGCATGCAGGTCACACCACAGTCAGCCGCGATTGACGGTACGCTCGCAGTGCTGCAAACCGCGGGAGCCCCAAAGTGAACTTTCCCCGCTTCTTTATCGATCGCCCGATCTTCGCCATCGTCCTCTCGATTCTGATAGTGATCGCAGGAATCGTTGCCTTCTTCCAGTTGCCGCTCAGCGAGTACCCGGCGGTGACGCCGCCGACCGTGCAAGTGGCCGCCTCTTATCCGGGCGCCAATCCCAAGGTGATCGCTGAAACGGTGGCAGCGCCACTCGAGCAGGCGATCACCGGGGTCGAGGGCATGCTGTACATGTCGTCGCAATCGGCAACCGATGGCCGAATGGTCCTGACCGTCACTTTTGCGCAAGGAACAAATGCCGATATGGCACAGATCCAGGTGCAAAACCGGGTCTCGCGTGCGCTGCCGCGTTTGCCTGAAGAGGTACAGCGCCAGGGCGTCGTCACGCAGAAGACCTCGCCGGACATCCTGATGGTGGTTCACCTACTGTCGCCTGACAAACGCTACGACCCTCTCTACATTTCGAACTACGCCTACCTCCAGGTGCGCGACGAGTTGTCTCGTATCCCGGGGGTCAGTGACGTTTTAGTTTGGGGCGCTGGCGAATACAGCATGCGGATATGGCTCGATCCGAGCCTTGTCGCCGCACGCGGGCTGACGGCTGGCGACGTGATTGCGGCGGTGCGCGAGCAAAACGTGCAGGTGGCGGCCGGTTCCGTTGGCCAGGCGCCCAATTCTAGTGCCGCATTCCAGGTGACGGTGAACACGCTCGGGCGCTTGACCGACGAGAAGCAGTTCGGCGAGATCATCGTTCGCACGGGCGGCGACGGCCAAGTGACGCGATTGCGCGATGTCGCCCGCATCGAGATGGGGGCCGATGCCTATGCACTGCGCAGCCTGCTTGACGGCGAGCCCGCCGTCGCGCTGCAGATCGTTCAGAGTCCTGGCGCCAATGCACTCGACGTTGCGCAGTCAGTGCGGACCACCATGCAGCGGCTTGAAGGCAGCTTCCCGGCCGGACTCAGCTCGCGCATCGCGTATGACCCGACGGTCTTTGTCCGTGCCTCGCTGGAGTCGGTGGTAACCACCCTGCTGGAGGCGATTCTTCTCGTCGTCATCGTGGTGGTGCTGTTCCTGCGCAATTGGCGGGCTTCGCTTATCCCCCTCATGGCAGTGCCGGTATCGCTGATCGGCACTTTTGCCGTCATGCATCTGATGGGCTTCTCGCTCAACACGTTGTCCTTGTTTGGCCTGGTGCTGTCGATCGGCATCGTCGTGGACGACGCGATCGTCGTGGTCGAGAACGTCGAACGACACATCGAAAATGGCGAGGAGCCCGCTCAAGCCGCCAAGCGCGCCATGGACGAGGTCACCGGTCCGATCATCGCGATCACCTCTGTGCTCGCCGCCGTTTTCATCCCGACCGCCTTCCTGAGTGGTCTGCAGGGTGAGTTCTATCGCCAATTTGCGCTCACGATCGCCATCTCGACGATTCTGTCGGCGGTCAATTCGCTCACCCTCAGCCCGGCGCTTGCCGGAATGTTGTTGCGGCCGCGCAGGGTTGGGTTCGTGCGTGACCCGCGCAGCCTGCGTGGCCGTGCTGATCGCTTGTTTCAGGTGCTTGGTCGGCCGTTCCAGCGTGCACCGGACGCTTATGGCAACACGGTCCGCAAGGTCGTTGGGGTTAGCGGTGTGGCGCTTCTGGTTTACGGCGGGCTTCTCGCACTGACCTTGTTCGGGTTCAAGGTCGTCCCGCCGGGCTTCGTGCCGATGCAGGATAAATATTATCTGGTTGGGATCGCCCAGCTACCCAACTCGGCATCGCTAGATCGCACCGACGGAGTCGTCAAGCAGATGTCGAAGATCGCGCTTGCCGAACCTGGCGTCGAAAGCGTCGTTGCGTTCCCTGGACTGTCGATCAACGGCTTCGTCAACGTGCCGAACGCGGCGGTCATGTTTGTCATGCTCGACCCATTCAAGGATCGCAAGACGCCCAATCTCAGCGCGACCGCAATCGCCGGGCGCCTGCAAGCGAAATTCGCCAGCATCCCCGACGGCTTCCTCGGCGTGTTCCCGCCTCCGCCGGTGCCCGGCCTCGGCGCAACTGGCGGCTTCAAGATGCTGGTCGAGGACCGCAGCGGCGCCGGGCTCGATGCCCTGGTCCAGCAGACCCAGATCCTGATGACGAAAGCCACCGAGTCAGGACAGGTGGCCGGGCTTCTCACCAGCTTTGCCGTCAATGCACCGCAGCTCGATGTCGCCATCGATCGCACCCAGGCCAAAAGCCAGGGAGTCCGTCTGGCGGATGTATTTGAGTCGCTCCAAGTCTATCTCGGCTCCCTCTATGTCAACGACTTCAACCGTTTTGGCCGCACCTACAAGGTAATGGCCCAAGCCGATGCGGACCACCGCATGCAGGCCGAAGCCATCGGCAACTTGCAGGTGCGAAACGCAGCCGGGGACATGCTGCCCTTGTCCTCGTTTGTCACCGTCTCGCCGAGTTCCGGTCCAGACCGCGTGATCCACTACAACGGCTACCCCTCGGCCGACATCACAGGCGGCGCGATGGCGGGCGTCAGTTCGGGGCAAGCAGTTGCGGTCATGGAGCGCATGGCGAAAGTGGTCCTGCCTGAAGGCATGAGCTTCGAATGGACTGACCTCAACTACCAGCAAAAGTTGGCCGGAGATTCGGCGCTGCTCATCTTCCCACTGTGCGTGCTGCTCGCCTATCTCATCCTCGCGGCGCAATACAACAGTTGGCTGCTGCCATTGGCGGTCCTGCTGATCGTGCCGATGTGTCTGCTGAGCGCGATCATAGGCGTCTGGCTGGTGGGCGGCGACAACAACGTCTTTGTCCAGATCGGGCTCATCGTGCTCGTTGGTTTGGCCGCCAAGAACGCGATCCTCATTGTCGAGTTCGCGCGTAACCGCGAAGCCGAAGGATCAAGCGCGCTGGATGGGGTCATCGAGGCGTGCCGACTGCGGCTGCGGCCCATCCTAATGACCTCACTCGCCTTCATCGCCGGCGTCGTTCCGCTGGTACTGGCCACCGGCGCTGGAGCTGAGATGCGCCAAGCCATGGGGATCGCGGTCTTCGCAGGCATGCTCGGGGTGACGCTGTTCGGATTGTTCCTGACGCCGGTTTTTTATGTGGTGATACGTGGCCTGGAGGCTCGCTTCGAGCGGCATAGGTCAAGATCGAAGCCGCACATGGAGGAGAGCACGTCATGAGAAGTCTCTATCAAGCAGTTCTGTCCCTGAATGCGCTCATCCTGCTGGCCGGATGCGCGGCGGTTGGTCCCAACTACTCACCGCCCTTGTTACCTTCGCTGCCTTCGTCGCAGTTTCCCGTCAGCTTCGGCGAGCCGCCGGTCGGTCTCAGCTCGGGGGAAGTCGAGGTGGCGTGGTGGCGCGCCTTCGACGATCCAGCGCTAGTTATCTTGATCCAACGGGCGCTCGCGGCGAACCATGACGTCGGAATCGCTGCTGTGCGGCTCGAAGAGGCAAACGCCATGCTACGCGAGAACCGTCAGGGGTTCCTGCCGCGCGGTGGTGCCGCGCACAGCTATGAGAACCGTCGCCGGAGTCAGGTCGAGACGCCGTCAAGCCAGCCGCGTCAGATCCACACCTATCGCGGAGCGGTCGATGCTTCCTGGGAAATCGATCTGTTTGGCCGCGTGCGGCGATCGGTGGAGGAAGCTCGGGCGCAAGCAGGCTCCCGCGAGGCGCTGCTACGCGGTGTGCAAGCGGGCGTCGCTGCCGCCGTGGCCGCTACCTGGTTCGAGCTACGTGGTATCGAGGCCGAACTCGTTGTCGTCGCCGACATCAGCCAAAGCCAGCGCGCAAGCCTGGGTCTGGTCGAACGTCTCGTGAGCGCCGGATCTGCCAGTGAATTCGACCGGCTTCGTGCCGAGGCACTATTGCGCAGTGTCGAGGTTGCCGCGCCCGAACTGGAACGCCGCCGCGCGGCCTCCACTAATGCACTAGCCATCCTCCTTGGCGAAACGCCCCAGACGTTCAGACCACCCGCTGCCACGCCTGCGCGTGAAGCGCTGGTAGTGCGAACGATCGCCGTGGGCGGTCCCGCCGCACTCCTGTCACGGCGCGCCGATATTGCAGCGGCCGAACGGAGCCTCGCTGCGGCGACCGCCCGGATTGGGGTAGAGACGGCCGGTCTCTACCCGGCGGTCCAGGTGCAAGGTTCGATCGGGCTCGTTGCCGGGAGTCTCGAAGCGTTGAGTGGTGCTGGAGCGCTGTCCGGGTTCCTCGGCCCGGTCATTAGCTGGTCTTTTCTCGATACCGGGCGCGTGCGCGCCCGGATCGCCGCCAGCGAGGCACGCACCAAAGAAGCGTTGATCGTTTACGACCAGACCGTATTGCGCGCCCTGCAGGAAACCGATGATGCCTTCAATGCCTATGGCGCTGCGGGCAGAACGCTTGGGCTGCGTCTGCTTGAGTCAGTGGCTAGTCGCGAGGCGGCTCGGCTTGCCCGGGTGCGGTTTTCGGAAGGCGAGGGTCTCTACCTGGATGTGCTCGAAGCCGAACGGTCCGACTTTGCAAGCCTGCGTGCGCTGGCAGTCGCTCGCACCAACCAGCGGCTTACCGTTGTCAGCATCTACAAGGCGCTGGGCGGCGGCTGGGAGATTTTCGCGAGAGCGGATCAGGACCGCGGCGGAGCCGATCACATACCGAACTTGGGACTCGCAAAATAAATTTCCCACAGGCCTTGACCTTCCCATCGTGGGAGACTTTAAGCTTTTCTTCATTACACATATTCAAGGGGTAGTTCAATGGCTTCCGTTGCCCAGCAAAGCACCAATACATCCATATCCCTAGGCACTCGTCTAAGCCTGCCGGTCGAAGGCATGACGTGTGCATCGTGCGTCGGCCGTGTCGAGCGTGCGCTGAGAGCGGTCCCCGGCGTGCATACGGCCGCGGTCAATCTCGCCACCGAGCGCGCCGACATAACTTTCACCGGCTTGGCCGATCCGCAGGCGGCTGTCCGCGCAATCGAGAGCGTTGGCTACACCGTGCGCGAAGAGACCACCGAGCTCGCGATCGAGGACATGACCTGCGCATCGTGTGTGGGCCGGGTGGAGAAGGCGCTCGCAAAAATCCCGGGCGTGCTCGAAGCCACTGTCAACCTGGCGACCGAGCGCGCGAGGGTGCGCCACCTTGCCGGAGTCGTCTCGATGGCCGACCTTGAAGCGGCGGTCGAACAGGCGGGTTACAAGTCCCGCCGATTGTCCACCGAATTGGCGACTGCGGGCGATCAGGACGCCGCGCGTCGTGAGAGCGAGGCACGGGCGCTGCGGCGCGCATTGCTTATAGCATCCATCCTCACCTTGCCAGTCTTCATCCTCGAGATGGGCTCTCACCTCATTCCCGCCATGCACCATTGGGTGATGGGGGTCCTGGGTCAACAGACGAGCTGGTATATCCAGTACGCGCTCGCTACCCTTGTGCTGTTCGGTCCAGGTTTGCGCTTCTTCCGCAAGGGCGTACCGGCGCTGATGCGCGGTGCCCCTGACATGAACTCGCTGGTCTCGCTCGGCACAGCGGCGGCTTACGGCTATTCGGTGGTCGCGACCTTCGTGCCCGAAGTACTTCCACCGGGCACCGCCAACGTCTATTTCGAAGCCGCCGTGGTTATCGTGACCTTGATCCTGCTCGGACGCACGCTGGAGGCGCGCGCCAAGGGGCGAACCTCGCAGGCGATCAAGCGGCTTGTCGGACTTCAGGCCAAAACTGCGCGCGTCGAGCGCAACGGCGAGGCGGTCGAGATTGCGCTCGATCAAGTGACAACCGGTGACGTCGTGCTGGTTCGCCCGGGCGAGAAGATTCCGGTCGACGGTGAGGTCGTCGCGGGCGCCTCTTATGTTGACGAGAGCATGATCACCGGCGAGCCGGTGCCCGTGTCAAAGGGCGTGGGCGCCGTAGTCGTCGGCGGCACTATTAACAAGACGGGCGCTTTCAGTTTCCGCGTCACCAAGATCGGCGCGAACACGGTGCTCGCGCAGATCATCCGCCTCGTCGAACAAGCGCAGGGTTCCAAGCTGCCGATCCAGGCGCTGGTAGACAAG
>JAYSZS010000273.1:0-3984 GCA_043737935.1 Propionivibrio sp.
AAGACTCTGCGCAACACATTGGTGAAAACCTGCCTGCCTGACTCCTTCAGATTCGCCGGCCTGCCCTATCCCAGCGACAAACAAAAGCTTGAAGGAAAGGCCAAAGATCCCGAAGCGGACAGCCTGGTGAAACTGCCCGCCTGGCACGAGTTGCGGCTGTCACTGAAAAAGGCCAGATTGGAAACCGAGTGGCAGGGCATGGCAGGCGCGGCCATGGACGGCCGACCGGAATTGCTCGACCGGATCGCTTGGGTGCTGAGCGTCTTCAAGGACGACTCGGAAGTCGTCGAAGAACTGCACAAGATACCCTTGCCAGGCGGCGTACGAATGATTGATGTGCTGCTGGATTGCCCACGCACCGCATTCTCCAGCTTCCACGCCCTGTCGCTCAAGGCACTTCGTCAAATCGTTCCGCACATGGAAACCGGATTGCGCTATGACGAGGCCTGCGATCGAGCCGGTTATCACCACAGCCAGTTGCACAAGGCGGGTGAGGGCGAGCACAAGTATCTGCCGCCCTTCTACTCTGGACGCGACGAGAAAGGTCGCATGGTTTTCAGCGAGGACTCGGATATTCCGCGCAACCCCGTTGTGTTGCGCTCACTCAATCAGGCGCGCAAGGTCGTCAATGCCATTATCAAACGATACGAAGCACCGCAGTCCGTGCACCTCGAGATGGCGCGCGATCTGTCGCGCCCACTCGATGAGCGGCGCAGCATCGAAAAAGAACAGAAGGAATACCGCGAGCGCAACGAGAAGGATAGATCTGAATTTATCGAGAATGCCCCAAAACTCGGCGGCGAGGGCGAACCCAAAGGTCGCGAATTTGAAAAATGGCGGCTTTATCGGGAACAGCAAGGCAAATGCGCCTACTCAATCCAGGCTCTTGACATTGATCGCCTGCTTGAACCGGGTTATGTTGAACTCGATCACGCCCTGCCCTACTCGCGCAGTTTTGACGACAGCAAAAACAACAAGGTGCTGGTTCTCGCCAGGGAGAATCGTGACAAGGGCAATCGCACGCCATACGAATATCTAGGCGGAGCGGATAATAGCTCGCGCTGGCTGCAATTCGTCGGCTTTGTCGAATCGACCAAAGCCTATCGGCTGGCGAAAAGAAGTCGCCTGTTACGAAAGGAATTTGGTGCCAAGGAAGCAGAAGAATTCAAGGAGCGCAATCTGAACGACACCCGCTACATCTGCAGAGTTTTCAAGAATTACATCGAGCGCCACCTGCAACTGGCCGAAGGCAGCGATGCAAAACGGTGCGTCGTGGTCAGCGGCCAACTCACCTCTTTTCTGCGCGCCCGCTGGGGGCTGGTCAAGGTTCGATCCGGCAACGACCGCCACCACGCCCTGGATGCCACTGTGGTTGCGGCATGCAGTCACGGCATGGTCAAGCGCTTGTCCGACTATTCCCGGCGCAGGGAAGTGAAAAAAGTCCGCGAAGGTTTTGTCGACGCGGAAACGGGCGAGATCGTCAATCCAGCCATGTTCCAGCAGTTGCACGAACACTTTCCCGATCCCTGGCCACGCTTCCGCGACGAACTGATCGCACGCCTGAACGTTGACGACCCGGTGACGCTACGCGCCGAAATGGAATGGCTTGGCTCCTACACTGAAGAAGAACTGGCAGCATTGAGACCGCTGTTCGTTTCGCGTGCTCCGCAACGACGCAACAGTGGTGCCGCGCACAAGGACACCATCTACGCACAACCGGAACGCTTGAAGGCACAGGGCGGCGTAACGCAAAAAATGCCACTCGCCAGTCTGTCGATGAAAAACCTCGACCAACTGGTTGAATCCTCATCGCAACGAAAAACTATACGCCGCCATCCGGGCAAGGCTTGAGGAACATGGCGGCAAAGGCGACAAGGCTTTTCCGCCCGGCAACCCGCTGCGAAAGCCAGACCGCGAAGGCAATCCCACTGGCCCGATCGTGCGAGCAGTCACCATGGTGATTGACAAACTCTCAGGCATCCCGGTGCGCGGGGGTATCGCCAAGAACGACAGCATGCTGCGGGTGGATGTGTTCACCAAAGCTGGCAAGTTCCATCTGGTTCCGGTGTATGTGCATCACAGTGTGGCGAAAGTTCTGCCCGATCGGGCAATTGTGGCGTTTAAGGATGAAGAAGATTGGACACTGATTGACGACAGTTTTGCCTTCCGTTTTTCGTTGTATCCGAATGACTTAGTACTTATTCAGCAGAAGGGAAAAGGGGCGATTCAGGGCTATTACGGAAGCTGCCATCGAGGTACGGGAAATCTCAATATATGGGCACATGATCGCAGCCAGCAGGTGGGTAAAGATGGAATGATCGAAGGGATTGGTGTCAAAACCGCACTCTCCGTCAAAAAATTCCACGTCGACGTTCTCGGCAACATCCACCCCGCTCGCCCGGAGCCGCGCCGTGGGCTGGCGTAGCGTCGTGATCTCCCGCCCGGCCAAGTTGCGTCGGGTACATTTCTCGTTGGCCATCGAGCAGGAGCAAACGGCTTTCGTTCCCTTCGAGGACATCGCCGTCATCGTTCTGAACCACCGCGAAATCAACCTCTCGCATCCGGTGCTGTCCGCTTGCGCCGAGTATGGCATCAGCCTTTTTTCTACCGGAGATAACCATCAGCCAAGCGGAGTCTTCCTGCCCTTTTTGCCGCATTCGCGAACCAATCGCCTGTTGCGCCTGCAAATCGACGTGGCTCGACCTCTGGCCAAACAGGCGTGGGCCAACATTGTCCGGCGCAAGATCGAGAATCAGGCCGTCTGTCTGCGACTTGCCGGGCGCAAGGGCACCGACCGGCTGGAATCCTATGCCCGACGCGTACGCTCAGGCGATGTCGAGAATCTGGAAGGCCAGGCCGCCGCTTTCTATTTCGTCCAACTGTTCGGCACCGGCTTTCACCGCGCCGAGGAACGCTGGGTCAATTCCGCCCTCGATTACGGCTATGCCGTTCTGCGCGGCGCCATAGCGCGCGGACTGGTTGCACATGGCCTGCACCCGACCATCGGCCTGTTCCACGACAGCGAACAGAACGCCTTCAACCTCGCCGACGATCTGATCGAACCTTTCCGCCCGCTCGTCGATCTGCACGTCAGGAAGAATCCGCCTGTCGTTGAAGGAGAACTGGCGCCCAGCGACAAGGCGGATCTGGTGGCACTACTCAATGTCGACGTCGGCATGCCGCAAGGGCGCATGTCAGCACTCGCTGCTGTCGAATATGCCGTCGAAAGTCTGGCACGCTTGTTCGAAACCGACGACAGCAATCTTGAACTCCCTCTTCTGATCGGATTGCAGCCGCACCGGCTGGAGTGTTGAACGGTGGGCAGCGAGACGCGTCGCTTCATGAGATTGCTCGTCTTCTTCGATCTGCCGATGGTCACCAAAGCCGAGAAGCGCGCCTATGTGCAATTTCGCCGCTTCCTGCTCAACGATGGTTACGACATGATCCAGTGGTCGGTCTATGGACGCCTGCTCAATGGCGCTGACGCTCAGGAAAAGCACCTCAAACGTCTTGTCGATGCATTGCCACCAGCCGGTTCGATACGCTGCATGTCCGTAACCGAAAAACAGTTCGCCGGAATCCGCCTGCTCGTCGGCATGCCACTTTTTCAGGAAAAAAAGGTGACCGCCGAGCAAATGCTGCTCTTCTGAAGCCGGAATCGGACAAAAAAATCCCCGCGCAGCCAAGGCTGGGCGGGGATTTAAGAGTTGCCAGATTATCGCTTTCCGGGGTGAGAGAGGGAGCTACAACTGGCCTTGATCATGGTCGGTAATCTCGTCGGATTATAGCTTTCCGTGGTGAGAGAGGGAGCTACAACTCGGGCGCATTCGTGCCGTCCAGTAAGGGCGATTATAGCTTTCCAGGGTGAGAGAGGGAGCTACAACCCATCTAGGGAAACACTGAATAAGTAGCAAAAGAAGTGAACGATCTTTTAGTCATGTCATCAAAGAAATGGGATCGATCACGGGGGTTAAGACGATGAAG
>JAYSZS010000274.1:0-1563 GCA_043737935.1 Propionivibrio sp.
CCCTATTGGCCTGAGCGGAACATCTGTTCTCTTTTTTATGAGCGTCGATTCGCGCCGTTTCCTGGCCAAGGGTGGCGAGGTGACTTCACCGAAAATGACGAATCAAGCAAATTTAGCAGGGGCCGTTTCATAAATATTAATTGAGACATGTTGGGAATAGTCCGTTCGGCTCATGGCCCCCATTGCCCGACAGGCAAGTTGGAAGTCACGATTACCGGCCTTGTTCGTAACGCCTGGCGATGTTCTGGTAGATGTGGTTTGACTCCTCCCGACCGAAGGGAAGATAGACAATCTCGTCAATATCAGCGGATTGAAGCGATGATTGCCTTCACCATAGCCATCCCGCTCAATCGCCACGGTCTTTATGTTGTCGTAGAGCGCCCGATGGAGTACGCCACAAAATAGTCGAAGGCGTGTTGGTGGCAGGCTAACAGCGTTTCGAACTTCTCGTCCGTCAGGTACTCGACGAAACTCGCCCGCGAATGGCCGAGGGTTGCAACAAAGGCCGACATACGATTCTTGACACGCCGGAAGACGACCCAATTCTCTTTCATCTGCTTGCCGGGTCGGTCTCGAATCGGTTAACCGGTTGCGCAGGTGCTGAGGCGGTTTTGCACGCCATCAGGAATTGGCGGCGGCGGGTCATACCACCTTCGTAGCCCCGATTCTGAATTTCTTCATGCAAGCTGGTGGCGGAAATCCAGTCGGGGGTGCCGACCGAATGCACTGGATGAGGTAGGGTTTATCAGTTTCAAGTTTCCCGGCGCGCTTGGCCCGTTCCTCCTTGGGCGGCGCTCCTTCGGTACGAAGGTACTTCTTGACGGTATTGCGCGAGTAGCCGGTTTCCTCGGCAATTGCGGTGAATACTTAAGCCGTGACGATGTCTCACAGTAAATCTCCACTGATGGTCTAGGTTGTACATGCTTTCTGCATACCCAGCGGTCGGTATGAAGAAGCGACCAGGGCGCTTCTAAATTAAGTTGATGCCCCGGGTTATTTTTACTGTGTTGCTATCACCCTTATGGCATACTCCGGCCCATGACTCTTTCCCCGGAAGACTTCCTCGCCCGCTGCAGCATGCCGACGGCTCCGAACTGGCCAATTACCAGTTGTTCGTCACCGACCTGTGCAAGCTGCTTGGCGTTCCGTCGCCCGATCCGGCGCGCGAGGATACGCGGGACAACGCTTACGTCTTTGAGCGGCGCATCACCTTTCACCATGGCGACGGCAGCACCTCGATGGGGCGCATCGACTGCTACCGGCGGCGCACCTGCGTGCTCGAAACCAAGAAGACCCGGCTCGCCGCGTCCAGCAAAGCCTTCGACGACGCCATGCAGCGCGCTCACGGTCAGCCCGAAAACTATGCCCGTGCCCTGCCGGCCGAGGAGGGCCGGCCGCCCTTCCTGATCGTCATCGACGTCGGCCACGTCATCGAGCTGTACGCCGACTTCACCTGCTCCGGCGCCACCTACACGCCGTTCCCCGACCCGCGCTCGCATCGCATCAGGCTGGCCGAGTTGTGCAACCCCGCCGACGAAACCCTTCGCGACCGCCTTAAAACGC
>JAYSZS010000275.1:0-9094 GCA_043737935.1 Propionivibrio sp.
TATGCC
The DNA here is from genome assembly GCA_043737935.1 of Propionivibrio sp. Taxonomy (GTDB): domain Bacteria; phylum Pseudomonadota; class Gammaproteobacteria; order Burkholderiales; family Rhodocyclaceae; genus Propionivibrio. The sequence goes on from JAYSZS010000275.1 coordinate 7, forward strand.
GGCGATACGCAGATTGTCGAGTTTTTGAAAACCCTACCAGACCACAAGACCGTAGTGCTCGATTGCATCCCGACTGCCGAAAATCTTGCCGAGCAAGCATTCAAGATCCTGGAAGCGATTTTTAGTGATACTTACGGCAATCACCTGCGGCTTCAGCGGATACGCCTCTACGAAACGCCCAACTGCTGGGCGGACGCAGTTCGCAAATAGATTGAGGACGGGTGAAAGAGGCGCCCGAATCGCGTAGAATCAACCCGCAAAACCGGGAAAGAGACTCGAAATAGAACGACCCGAAATAATTTTGTGCCCCCGCGCGGAATCGAACCACGACCTGATGATTACAAATCAACTGCACGACCTTCATGCTACGGGGGCAGACCTGACGGTCGAGAAGCGAATTATAGCCGAAGCAAACGGCTACAGCATCCCGGCAGACGAATCCTGGTCACCAACAAACAGCAGACCCTTAGCCAACGCCACGTAAATCACAAAGACCATGGCAACGCTTTCCAACCCCACTGTAATTGCCCGCGAAACCTTTAAACAACTGATGTTGCGGCGTATTGCGCCTTCGCCCGACAATTACCGCGCCATTTACAACGAAATTGCCGGCCTCACCGACAAGGCGGCTGAGGTCTTTCCCGAGCGTGAACTCAAGGCACTCCTGCTCTCGCTGCCCAGGGAAACCCCTGTTCAGCAGCGCCTTTCGCGGCAACTTGCCCAGTCCCTCAAAGGAGCAAACTGGGAGGAATACAAAAAAACCCTGGTTGAATTCGTCAAGGAGCAGAGCACCGAATCGGAGTTGAACTGGGGCGACCTGATTACCGAATTCCTTCGCCATTGGGAAGCCAAGCAGACCAACCTAACGCCAGCCCGCAAACGTGAATCGCTTGAACACATTCTCGGTAGCGCCTCTAAAAACAGCGAAATCCTTTTTACCCGTCTGCATGGCCTGGTCAAGTCGTGGTCGCTCAATAGCGCGGATCCTGATGCCTCCGCACTAGTTGAAGACACGATCGACGCCGTGCCGGAAACGCCTCCGCCAGCGCCGGATAACCTCCCAGCCGCCCTGCCCGCAGGCCCGGTTAGCCGCGCCAGCGAGCTGCTGTCCGAATTGCGAAGCCAGTTTGCCTACACATTCGAGGTTGTCGTCGCAACACAAATTGGCGACGACCCTGAATTGGCTGCCCAGGCGCAGACACTGGCTGCGGCGGTGCGCAGCGCATCCACGCTCAAGGCCATGGATGAACTGCTCGCAGACATCAAGCGCTTTGCCTTCCGTCTGGAGTTTCTGACCGAGGATCGCAACGAACTGCGTGGCGGCTTGCTCAAACTGCTCCAGCTCATGATCGATAATGTCAGCGAACTGGTAGTCGATGATCACTGGCTGAACGGGCAAATCAACATGGTGCGCGAAATTGCCGCACGGCCCATGAACCTGCGCGCCATCAACGATGCCGAGCACCGTCTCAAGGAAGTCATTTTCAAACAGGGCCAACTCAAGAACAGTCTGATCGAAGCCAAGGAGGCACTGAAACAGATGCTGGCCGGATTCGTCGACCACCTAGCCGAATTTGCCGACTCGACCTCTGATTACCACGACAAAATTGAGAACTGTGCCGAAAAAATCAGCAAGGCTGAAGACATCACCCAACTCGAAGACGTTCTTGCCGAAGTCATCAGTGAAACCCGCATCATCCAGATTAACGCGCAACGTTCGCGCGATGACTTGCGCGCCACCAAACAACGGGTCGAAGAAGCCGACAAACGCATCAATGAACTGGAAGAAGATCTTGACAAGGCCAGCCTGCTGGTACGTCATGACCAGCTTACCGGCGCCCTCAACCGTCGTGGCCTTGAAGACACTTTTGACAACGAGGTGGCGCGGGCGCAACGCAGAAAGTCACCGCTCTGTGTCGCCATGCTCGACATCGACAATTTCAAGAAGCTCAACGATTCATTCGGCCATGAGGCCGGCGACGCCGCGCTTATCCATCTGGTGACGGTCATCCGCGAAACACTGCGCCCACAGGACACCCTCGCACGCTTTGGCGGCGAAGAATTCATCGTCATCCTGCCCGATACACCGCCCCTGGACGCTCAAAAAGCAATCGTTCGCCTGCAACGCGAACTCACCAAACGATTCTTCCTGCACGACAACGAAAAAGTACTGATCACCTTCAGTGCCGGCATCGCCGATTTCCGGCTCGACGACACGCAAGCCAGCGTAACAAAGCGTGCGGATGAGGCGATGTATGCGGCAAAGAAGGCTGGCAAGAACCGGGTTGTGACGGCGTCGTAACCCACACTGTAGATTTGCCGAGGGTAAGTCATCTCGTGCCTTGCGCATGAATAATAATTTGTTGTGTAATACAGTTCAAACGCTACTCGTACGGTAAGGCGTACTTGTTGTAGAACAAAAGCTCTTTTTCAACGAAAGACATCAACGAACAACTCGATGTCGAGCCGGCCCGCTTCTTCTTTCATTCCTACATCCGCCCGCAGTACGCCTGCCGTGCCTGCCAGACGGTGTCTGCCGCGCCGATTTCGCCCGCCGTCATCGAGTGCGGTAGGGCCGCCGTGGGCTTGTATGTCGGGCTGCTCATCGGCAAGTACCTGGATCATCTGCCGCTGTACCGCCTGGATCAGATCGCCGAATGGGAACGGGTCATGCTGTCCCGCTCCACCTAGGATCGCGCTGGGAAGGAAGAACTCGCTCTTCGTCGGTTCGGAACGCGCGGGAAAGCGGGCTGCTGCGATTTAGAGCCTGCTCGCCACGGCCAAGCTCAATGGGCTTGATCCCACGCCGGCTTGCATGAAACCCTGGAGAAGCTGTCGACCTGCTTCAATAGCCAGATCGATTCATTGTTGCCGCGTTGCGCAAGGTAGTGGAACAACGGATCGCGCTGTATGGGTAGGTGGAGCGCCGAGCGCTTACGACTCGACTTCCGATGGGTCGAGACGATATGAATTGAGCTTCGAATCGACCGGGTATTCATACCAGCGCAGTAAGGGTCGCAAAATATTCGGCCTTCTGGACGCCAACACCGCATTGGGCCGATCGGCCTGCCTACTCGCGACTTCAACCTTGATCGCCAACTGCCGCGATCCAGAAGATTGTTGGCTGCCGCTGGAAAAGGGCGACCGTCGCGCGAGTCCAGCATGGGTAAAATTCAGATCTGGAAGACGTCGACTTCTCTGGCACACTGGCGATCTTCGCGCGAGCCGTGTCACAGCCCGCGCCCAACACTTGCCCGCGGGGCGATCCGCTGCAATTAACGCGGCAGTTCGCTTGAGCCCATCAGGAAGGCGTCGACTTCTCTGGCGCACTGGCGTCCTTCGCGGATCGCCCAGACCACCAGCGATTGCCCACGGCGGGTATCGCCAGCGACGAAAACCTTGGTGGTATTCGTGGCGTAACAGCCTTCGCCGTCAGTCGTCGCTTTGGCATTACCACGAGCGTCCCTCTCGACACCAAACGCATCAAGCAGACCGCCCACCGGATTGACAAAGCCCATCGCCAGAAGAACGATATCAGCCTGGACGGTCTTTTCACTGCCGGCGATTTCGCTCATCTTGCCGTCCTTCCATTCCAGCTCGACGGTCTTCAGCGACTTGAGCTCACCCTGTTCGCCGACGAATTCCTTCGTCGCAATGGCAAACTTGCGCTGTGTATCGCCTTCCAGATGCGATGACGAGGTACGCAGCTTGAGCGGCCAGTAGGGCCAGGTCAGCGCCTTGTTTTCATGCTCGGGCGGCTGCGGCATCAATTCGAACTGGGTTACCGACGCCGCGCCGTGGCGATAGCTTGTGCCGACGCAGTCGGAACCGGTATCTCCACCGCCGATTACAACTACATGTTTGCCCCTGGCGTTGATCGGATTGGCTGGGCCGCCACTGACTTCCTTGTTTTGCGGGACAAGGAATTCGAGCGCCGCGTAGGTACCTTTCAGATCGCGCCCCGGAATCGGCAAGTCACGCGGCACTTCCGAACCGGCGGCGAGGATCACGGCATCAAAGTCCTTCTTGACCTGTTCTACCGAAACGAACTCGCTGGCGTCGTTGATGATGTCTGACGGCAGTTCCGCGCATCCGACCAGCACCCTGGTTCTGAAGCTGACGCCCTCGGCTTGCATCTGCTTGATGCGCCGCTCAACCAGGGTCTTTTCGAGTTTGAAATCGGGAATGCCGTAAGCCAGCAGTCCTCCGGGGCGGTCATTCTTTTCGAATACCGTGACATCGTGACCGACCCGCGCCAGTTGCTGGGCGGCCGCCAGTCCGGCCGGCCCGGAGCCAATGATGGCAATTTTCTTGCCCGTCTTGAATTTCGGCGGCTGCGGCACAATCCAGCCCATTTCCCAACCTTTATCAACAATCGCGTGCTCGATCGACTTGATGCCCACCGGGTCATTGTTGATGTTGAGCGTGCACGCCGATTCGCACGGCGCCGGGCAGATGCGCCCGGTAAAATCCGGAAAATTGTTGGTCGAGTGCAGCACGGTCAAGGCCTGCTCCCAGTTGCCGCGATAAACCAGGTCGTTCCAGTCAGGAATGATGTTATTCACCGGGCAGCCATTGTTGCAGAAGGGTATGCCGCAATCCATGCAGCGCGCGCCCTCGACGCTCGCCTGCTGATCGCTGAGCCTGACGATAAACTCGCGGTAATGCTTCAAGCGCCGCTCGGCAGGTTCATAGGCCTCCGACAAACGCCTGTATTCCATAAAGCCGGTGGGTTTTCCCATTTAAGCTGCCTCCAGTTGCTTGTGCGCTGCGATTTCGGTGAGCGCGCGCCTATATTCATGCGGCATGACCTTGACAAAGCGGGCACGGTACGCTGCCCAATCATCAAGGATCCTGCGTGCCTGCAGACTGCCCGTGTACCCGGCGTGTTTCTCGATCAGTCCCTTGAGCAATCGCTCATCGATCATGCCGAGGTGGCGAACATCAACCTTGCCGTGACTTTCAAGATCGTCACCCGCCTGGCTGCCTTTGCGTGCAACGATTTCTTCCTCGACCGGTTCCAGATCCACCTGCGCCATGTTGCAACGCGTTGCGAAGCTGCCGTCCTCGTCGAGAACATAGGCGACGCCGCCCGACATGCCGGCAGCGAAGTTGCGCCCGGTCATTCCGAGCACGACAACGGTTCCACCCGTCATGTATTCGCAACCGTGATCGCCCACGCCTTCAACAACGCTGGTGGCACCCGAGTTACGAACCGCGAAGCGTTCACCGGCCACACCGGCAAAGAAGGCTTCGCCCTCGATCGCACCATACAGTACCGTGTTGCCGATGATGATGTTGGCGGGCGTCTCGCCACGAAAACCGGCATTGGGCCGAACAATGATGCGGCCTCCGGAAAGACCCTTGCCTACGTAGTCGTTACCTTCGCCAACCAGATCAATCGTAATACCGCGCGCCAGAAACGCACCAAAACTCTGGCCCGCCGTACCGCTGAGCGTGATGTGGATGGTGTTTTCAGGCAAACCGGCATGGCCATATTTCTCGGCAACCCGACCGGAAAGCATGGCGCCAACCGTGCGATTGGCGTTGCGGATCGGCAGTTCGATGCTGACCTGCCGGCCTTCTTCGAGTGCCGGCCTGGCCAGCTCAACGAGCTGGTTGTCGAGTGCCCTGGCAAGCCCATGATCTTGCGTTTCACAATGATGAACCGGCTCACCAGGGAGCCTCTCGGGACAATGGAAAATTCGGCTGCAATCCAGCCCTTGCGCCTTCCAGTGTTCGACCCCCTTGCGCATGTCGAGCAAATCGGCGCGCCCGATCAGATCGTCGAACTTGCGCACCCCCATCTGCGCCATCAGTTCGCGCAGCTCTTCAGCAACGAAAAAGAAATAGTTGACTACATGCTCGGGCTGACCGGAAAACTTGCGGCGCAATGCTGGATCCTGAGTCGCCACACCCACCGGACAAGTATTGAGGTGGCACTTGCGCATCATGATGCAGCCCTCCACCACAAGCGGCGCTGTCGCAAAGCCGAACTCGTCAGCGCCAAGCAAAGCACCGATCAGTACATCCCGACCGGTCTTCATCTGCCCGTCGGCCTGCACGCGAACGCGGCCACGCAGACGGTTGAGAACCAGCGTCTGCTGGGTTTCGGCAAGCCCCAATTCCCACGGTGACCCGGCGTGCTTGATCGACGACAGGGGGCTGGCTCCCGTTCCGCCGTCGTGGCCGGCAATCACCAGATGATCGGCCTTGGCCTTGGTGACGCCAGCGGCTACCGTGCCGACGCCAATTTCGGAAACCAGCTTGACGCTGATCGAGGCCTTAGGATTGGCATTTTTCAGATCGTGGATGAGTTGCGCCAGATCTTCGATCGAGTAAATGTCATGGTGCGGCGGCGGCGAAATGAGACCGACGCCGGGTACCGAATGGCGCAGGTAACCAATGTATTCGGAAACCTTATGCCCCGGCAACTGGCCACCCTCACCTGGCTTGGCGCCCTGCGCCATCTTGATCTGAAGCTGATCGGCGTTGACCAGATACTCGACGGTCACACCAAAACGACCGGATGCCACCTGCTTGATCGCCGAACGCAGACTATCGCCTTCCTTGAGTTGCAGATCGCGTTCGATACGACCCTTGCCAATTATCTCGGAGACCATCTGGCCTGCCTTGACGCGCTTGAAGCGCGCTGGATCTTCTCCGCCTTCGCCGGTGTTTGACTTGCCGCCAATACGGTTCATGGCAATCGCCAGCGTGCTGTGCGCCTCGGTCGAGATCGAGCCGAGCGACATGGCACCGGTGGCGAAACGCTTGACGATCTCGCTGACCGACTCAACTTCTTCCATTGCGACCGCCGGACCAGCCGACCTGATTTCGAACAACCCGCGTAGCGTCATGTGCCGCTTCGTCTGGTCGTTGATGATACTGGCGTATTCCTTGTAGCTGTCGTACTTGCCGGTGCGTGTTGAATGCTGAAGCTTGGCTATGGCATCCGGCGTCCACATATGTTCTTCGCCACGAATGCGGAAAGCATATTCCCCGCCGGCGTCGAGCATGTTGGCCAGCACGGGATCGTCGCTGAAGGCCTGCTTGTGCTGTCGAATGGCCTCCTCCATCACTTCGAAAACGCCGATCCCCTCAATCTGCGTCGCTGTGCCGGTAAAGTACTTGTCGACCATTTTCTTCTGCAAGCCAATGACCTCGAAGATCTGCGCGCCGGTATAGGACATATAGGTCGAGATACCCATCTTGGACATAACCTTGAGCAACCCTTTGCCGATGCCCTTGATGAAATGCTTGACCACCTTCTCACGCGCTTCCTGGTCATTCCCCGCCAGTTGCTGCAAGGTTTCGAGTACCAGGTAGGGATGTACGGCTTCGGCACCATAAGCGGCCAGGACCGCGAAGTGATGCGTCTCACGCGCGGAACCGGTTTCGACGACAAGGCCAACCCGAGTGCGCAAGCCATGGGTAACCAGATGCTGATGGACTGCCGATGTAGCGAGCAGCGCCGGGATGGCGACGTTGTCCTGGTTCAGTTTGCGGTCAGAGACGATCAGGATGTCACAGCCACGATGAACGGCGTCTTCTGCCTCAGCGCACAACGAGGCGAGTCGGGCTTCCACACCCTCCTTGTCCCAGGCCAGCGGATAACAGATATCGAATTCGGCAGAATGGAACTTGCCATCGGTGCACAGCTCAATATTGCGCAAGCGGGCCATGTCGGCAAAGCTCAGTACCGGCTGTGTCACTTCAAGCCGGTAAGGCGGATTGATTTCGTTGATGCCCAGCAGGTTGGGTTTGGGGCCAATGAAGGACACCAGCGACATGACCAGTTGTTCGCGAATCGAGTCGATTGGCGGGTTGGTTACCTGAGCAAACAATTGACGGAAGTAGTTGAACAAGGACTTGTTCTTGCTCGAAAGTACAGCCAGCGGAGAGTCGTTACCCATCGAGCCGGTAGCCTCCTCGCCTGTCCTGGCCAGCGGTTCGAGAATGAATTTGATATCTTCCTGGCTGAAACCAAACGCCTGCTGGCGGTCGAGCAGCGACGCTAGGCATTCCGGCATAACGGAATAAGCCGGCGCTTCCAAGCCATCGAGTTTGATATTGATGCGTGTTACCCAGTCCTGATAGGGCTTTTGCCGCGACAGGGTCTCCTTAAGTTCAAGGTCGTCGATGATGCGTCCCTGGTCAAGGTCGATCAGGAACATCTTGCCCGGTTGCAATCGCCATTTCTTGATGATTCTCTCGTCGGGAATCGGCAATACGCCGGATTCCGAGGACATCACGACCAGATCGTCGTCAGTCACCAGATAGCGCGCCGGGCGCAAACCGTTTCGGTCGAGCGTTGCGCCGATCTGGCGGCCATCGGTAAAGGCCACGGCGGCCGGGCCGTCCCACGGCTCCATCATCGCCGCATGATATTCGTAAAAGGCACGACGTTTTCCGTCCATCAATGTGTGTGACTCCCAGGCTTCGGGAATCAACAGCATCATGGCATGCGCCAGCGAGTAACCGCCCATCACCAGCAACTCGAGCGCGTTGTCGAATGACGCTGAATCGGACTGGTTCGGATAAATCAACGGCCAAATCTTGTCCAGATCGGTTCCGAGCAGCGGCGAGGAGGTGCTCTTTTCACGAGCGCGCATCCAGTTGTAGTTGCCGCGCAGGGTATTGATCTCACCGTTGTGGGCGATCAAGCGGAACGGATGGGCCAGAGGCCAGGTCGGAAAGGTATTGGTCGAAAAACGTTGATGCACCAGCGCCAGCGCCGAGACGCAACGCGGATCTTTCAGATCGAGATAGTACTCGCCGACCTGATTGGCAAGCAGCAGCCCTTTGTAGACAATCGTCCGTGCCGACATTGATGGCTGATAAAACTCCTTGCCGTGTTTAAGCCCCAGCCCCCGGATGGCGTTGGCTGCGCGGCGTCGAATCACATAGAGCTTACGTTCCAGCGCATCGGTCACCATCACGCTGGTGCCACGGCCTATGAAAATCTGGCGAATGATTGGCTCGCGTTCACGAACCGCCGGCGACATGGGCATGGTGTGATCAACCGGCACATCTCGCCAGCCGAGGACCACCTGTTTTTCGGAACGCACCGCACGTTCGATTTCCT
>JAYSZS010000276.1:0-1559 GCA_043737935.1 Propionivibrio sp.
TTCAAGGCGCAGCACGCGGCCTTCGTTGCGCGTGCGCCGCGCTTCAACCCCCTTGCGTATCCACACCTCCTCCTGGGCCAGAAACTTGTCGAATTTGGCACTCTGGATCGCCTCGTCGTGCAGGATCATTTCCTTTTTGGCCTGATAGGCGCTGAAATTTCCCGGACAGGAGAGCAAACGCCCGCGATCCAGCTCGACGATGCGTGTCGAAACGCGATCGAGAAAGCGCCGGTCATGGGTGATGAACACCATCGACACGCCGGACGTAATCAGCAGGTCTTCGAGCCATTCGATGGCGCCGATATCCAGATGGTTGGTCGGCTCGTCGAGGAGCAGCAGTTCGGGCGAAATGGCCAGCGCCTGCGACAACGCCAGGCGCTTCTTCTGCCCGCCGGAAAGTGTTCCGACGCGCGCGTCGGCGTCGAGCGAAAAGCGCTGGATTACCCGTTCGGCCTGCGCCTCGAAAGACCACGCTTGGCGCGACTCCAGCTCACTTTGCAGAAGGTGCATACGTTCGAGCAGCGCCTCATGGTCAGCCCCCGGCTCGCCCATGGCATGCGCAACCGCGTGATAATCGGCGAGCAGCGCAGCGACTTCCCCCATGCCGGCGACCACCGCTTCGAACACCGTCAATTCAGGAGCAAAGGACGGCTCCTGTGGCACATAGCCCATGCGCAGGCCCGGCTGCCGCCACACCGTTCCGTCATCCAGCGCCCCCTGCCCAGCCAGCGCACGCAACAGCGATGACTTGCCGGTGCCATTACGACCGATCAGCGCAACGCGTTCGCCCGGATCGAGCTGGAAATCGGTATGGTCAAGCAGCGGCACATGGCCATAGGCGAGCGATGCAGCGGACACAATCAGGTGCGGCATGAAGTGAGCTTACTTTCCGGAGGATGAAGAGAGTTGCTTGAGGTCGGCAATGATCTCGGCAGAATGCTTCGAGGTATCGACCTTGAGATAGGTTTTCACGATTTTACCCTGTGCATCGATCAGGAAGGTGTAACGTCGGGCAAAACGAGCGAGCTTCCAGTCCGCGTAAGCCCCATAGCGTTTGGCCACGGCGCCGTCCTTGTCGGCCAGCAGCGGGAAAGGCAGGTGATACTTTTCCGCAAATTCGGCATTCGAAGCCGCGCTATCGATGCTGACGCCGACAATCTGCGCACCCAGCCGGGTCAACTGCGCCACATCGTCGCGAAAATTGCACGCCTCTTCCGTGCACCCCGGCGTATCGTTCCTGGGATAAAAGTAAAGCACCAGCCACATGCCGCGCAGACTGTCGAGCGAAACCTCCCGCCCGCTCTGGTCGGACAGCGCAAAAGCCGGCGCCATGCTGCCGATCGCCGGCACCGCATCGGCCCAGGCCGGCCTGGTCAGTGCAATCAACAGAAACACGGAAATACAGATTCGCTTGAGCATCATCATTCTCCATAATCAAGGGAAATTGGCAACCGAGCGCCCCGGCGCGCTAGAATACGCCCCGACCTCCTCGTAGCATAATGGATAGTGCACGCGCCTCCTAAGCGTGAGATATGGGTTCGATTCCCGTCGAGGAGGCC
>JAYSZS010000277.1:0-1556 GCA_043737935.1 Propionivibrio sp.
AGCGCAGCGCGTCGGGTTGACGCCGATCAAGGTCAATATGGTCGTCAAACGCGGGGGGAATGAGCACGAAATCATCCCGCTGGTCAGGCACTTTCGCAACACGGGTATTATTCTGCGCTTCATCGAATTCATGGATGTCGGTTCCAGCAACGGCTGGCGCATGGACGATGTGGTGACAGCGAACGAAATACTGGAAACGATCAATCATCACTACCCCCTGCAGGCGATCGACCCCAATTACAGCGGCGAAGTGGCAAAACGCTGGTCTTTCGCCGATGGCGGCGGTGAGATCGGCGTTATCGCCTCGGTGACGCAGACCTTTTGTCACGAATGCAGCCGGATCAGGCTGGCCACCGACGGCAAGCTTTATACCTGCCTGTTTGCCTCGGAGGGTGTCGATCTGCGCGAACCGCTGCGGCACAACGCCAACGATGAAACCCTGAACTGCCTGATCGTCGATACCTGGGAACAGCGTGTCGACCGTTATTCGCAATTGCGACATGAAGGAACTGAAGCGCCACGACGAAAGATCGAGATGTCGTACATTGGCGGTTGAGCTTTAACCTTGGCTTTGGATTGAGCAGGATTCCGGGTGAATGAAACGAATGACTTAACTCACTTTTCTGCGGCCGGACGGGCGCGCATGGTCGACGTGTCGGAAAAATTGGCTTCCCGGCGCGTGGCCATCGCCAGCGGGATTTTGCGCATGCAGGTGGCGACGCTGGAACGTATCCGTGCCGGAAGCATCGCCAAGGGCAACGTACTGACCGTCGCTGATGTTGCTGCGGTGATGGCCGCCAAGCGCACGGCCGAGTTGATTCCGATGTGTCACTCGCTGGCGCTGAGCGGCGTCGAGGTCGAGTTCAGCGAGTTACTGGTGCCGGATGAAAACGGATGTGTCGGCATCAAGGTGGTGACTTCCGCCACGTGTACCGGGCAAACCGGAGTCGAGATGGAAGCGCTGTGCGCGGCGAGCGTGGCGCTGCTCACCATCTACGACATGTGCAAGGCGATCGATCGCGGCATGCGCATCGAGGCGGTTCAGCTTGATGAGAAACGCGGTGGCCAGAGCGGGCTCTGGCGCCGTGACGAGGCCACCGGAAAAGCGACCCGATGATCACCGTTCTGTTTTTCGGGCCGGTCGCCGAGCGCGTGGGCGCCAGCCGCCTGGAAGTCGAATTTCAGTCCGGGATGCGCTTGCAGGATGTGCAGGCACTCTTGCAGCCCAGGTATCCGGAAGCCTTCGCACTCGTTACCCTGGCCGCCGTCAATGGCCAGCATGTCAGGGACAATTCGTTGCCGCTGGCAGATCACAGCGAAGTCGTATTCATGTCGAAGTTCTCGGGCGGATGAGATGCAAGACCCCGTTCGCATTCAACGCGAAGACTTCTCTCACGACGAGGAAATCCAGGCATTGCAGGCCGCTTCAAAACGCATCGGCGGCATCGCGACCTTTCTCGGTTGCGCGCGTGACTTCTCGGAAGGCCGCGAGGTCAGCGAAATCAGTTTCGATGCTTACGAACCGATGGCCGTGGCCGAGATGCAGAAACTGCGCA
>JAYSZS010000278.1:0-9058 GCA_043737935.1 Propionivibrio sp.
TGGAAAGCCGAGCGCGGCTATGACAAGCCGCTGTTAATCAATGCCCAGGCCGAAGGCGTCGGGTTGCTGACCGACACTATCCTGTTCACCAAGTCGGCGCGCATGTTTGTTGGTGATTTCGGACGTGCCGAAGACGGGCGTAACATCGCCAGGGAAATCACCTCGCGCATGGGGCCGTCGCTGGCCATCGCGCTGCCGACCTTCATCCTCGGCCTGTTCGTGACGATCAGCTTTGCCCTGCTGCTGGTCTTCTTCCGCTCCACTCCACTCGATTTCTGGGGCGTCGTGCTGTGTGTGGCGATGATGTCGGTTTCGGGACTTTTCTACATCATCGGCGGGCAGTATCTGATCAGCAAGCTATGGCGCCTAGTTCCGATCTCGGGTTTCAGTGGCGGTCTGGATGCATGGAAGTTCCTGCTCCTGCCGGTGCTGATCGGCGTCATTTCCGGCATCGGTACGTCGGCGCGCTGGTATCGCACCATTTTTCTTGAGGAAATCGGCAAGGACTACGTGCGCACGGCGCGCGCCAAGGGGCTTTCCGAACTGACCGTACTCTTTCGTCATGTGCTGCGCAACGCCATGATTCCGATCCTCACCGGGGTCGTCGTCGTCATCCCGCTGCTCTTCATGGGCTCGCTGCTCACCGAGTCCTTCTTCGGCATTCCGGGGCTGGGCAGCTACACCATCGACGCCATCAACGCTCAGGATTTTGCCGTGGTACGCGCCATGGTCTTCATCGGCTCGGTGCTCTATATCGTCGGTCTGATCCTTACTGACCTCTCCTATACCTTCGTCGACCCGAGGATACGCTTTGAATAAACACAACATCCACCGCAAAGACACAAAGGGCGCGATGGCTACGCAAAGAAAAGCATTAAAAAATTCGAATGAGTTACTCCCCTTGACTTTGCTCTGTCTTTCTTTGCGCTCCCTTTGCCGCTTTGCGCCTTTGCGGTGGACGTCCTCGTTCTGATGAAGTCTCCATGAATTTCCTCCCCGTCATCCTCTGGTCCGACATCCTGATCTGGCTGCTGGTGGTGGCTGCGATCGTGCTCGGCGTCCTGTCGTCGCGCAGCCCGCCCTTGCGTGCGGCCTGGCAGCGGGTCGGACGCAGCCGACCGGGAATGGCTGCGGCGACGGTGCTGATCGCCTTCGTGCTGGTCGGCCTGCTCGACTCGATTCATTTCCGTCCCCGCCTCGAAAGCCGGGGGAACGGGGACGCCGGACAACAGCCGGTTGCCTATGCCATTGAAGTGTTATCGTTGCTCGATGCCGTGGCGGCACCGCTGCGCACGCGCAACGAAAAAACCTATTCCGAACCACTGGCGACGCGCGCCTACGCCAAAGAATCGATCGAAGCACGCGATGCCGATGGCGTGCTGCGGCAGAGTCGCGATTTCCCGCGCCTTAAGCATGGCGGCGCGCATCTGGGCGATAACGAGGTTCAGCGCAATGCCGATGTCGGCCGGCGCGTACTGGTTGCCGCCGCGCTTGGCGGCGTGCTGTGGGGTGGCATGGCCCTGGGCTGCGCGTTCTGGCTGGCGCGCCGCGAGGCCTGCCCGCTGCGCAAGATGTGGCGCGGTCTGTGGCGTGGCCAAACGGATTTTGCCTGGAATACCGTGCTCGCCGCACTGGGGGTGCTGATCCTGCTGACGATGGTGTTGCTGGCGCTGTGTGTCGATTACCACGTGTTCGGTACCGACAAGGTCGGGCAGGATGTCTTCTATCAAGTGCTCAAGAGCGTGCGTACGGCGCTGGTGATCGGGTTGGTGACGACGCTGGTGATGCTGCCGCTGTCGATCCTGCTCGGCATTCTGGCCGGCTATTTTCGCGGCTGGGTCGATGACCTGATCCAGTATCTCTACACCACGCTCAGCTCGATTCCCGGCGTGCTGCTGATCGCCGCGGCTGTGCTGATGATGCAGGTGGTCATCGACACCCACCCGCAATGGTTCGCCACCGCCGCCGAGCGTGCCGACCTGCGCCTGCTGGCCCTCTGCTTCATCCTCGGCGTCACCAGCTGGACTGGCCTCTGCCGCCTGCTACGCGGCGAGTCGCTCAAGCTGCGCGAGCTCGAATACATCCAGGCCGCGCAGGCCTTCGGCGTCTCCGACCTGCGCATCATCCTGCGCCACATCCTGCCCAACCTGATGCATATCGTGATCATCGCGCTGGTCATGGATTTTTCCAGTCTGGTGCTGGCCGAGGCGGTGCTGTCCTATGTCGGCATCGGCGTCGATCCGACGATGATCAGCTTTGGCACGATGATCAACAACGCGCGCATGGAGCTGGCGCGCGAGCCGATGGTCTGGTGGTCGCTGGCGGCGGCTTTTGTTTTCATGTTCACGCTCGTACTGGCGGCCAATATGCTCGCCGACTCCGTGCGTGACGCCTTTGATCCCAGGCTGGCGGGGGCGGCATGAGCGACGGCGAGCCGATTCTGAGCGTGCGCGGTCTGCGCATGGGCTTTGCTAGCGGATTTGCGCGCACGCGAACGGTGCTGGCGGCGGTCGACGGCATCGACTTCTCGCTGCGCGCCGGTGAAACGCTGGCGTTGCTTGGCGAGTCGGGCTGCGGCAAGTCGGCCACCGCCCTGTCGCTGCTGCGTCTGCTGCCGGCCGCCGGTCGCATTCTCGGCGGCGAGGTGATCTTTGCCGGCCGCGATCTCCTGCAATTGCCCGAGTCTGAAATGCGCACCGTGCGCGGCGGCGGGATGGCGATGATTTTCCAGGAGCCGGCGACCAGTCTCAACCCGGTGCTCACTGTCGGACGGCAGATCGGTGAAGTCCTGGAGCGCCATGTGGCGCTCACCGGCGCAGCGGCGCGCCAGCGTGCGCTCGATCTGCTCAATGCAGTCGGCATTGCCGACGCGCAGCGCCGTCTCGACGAATTCCCGTTCCAGCTCTCCGGCGGCATGAAGCAGCGCGTGATGATTGCCGTGGCGCTGGCCGGCAACCCGCGCCTGCTGATAGCCGACGAACCGACGACGGCGCTCGATGTCACCATCCAGGCACAGATTCTCGATCTCTTGCGCCGCCTGCAGGCCGAGCGCGGGATGGGCCTGTTGCTGATCACCCATGACCTCGGCGTCGTCGCGCAGATGGCGCATCGCATCGGTGTCATGTATGCCGGCGAGATCGTCGAAGAGGCGCCGCGCGACACGTTCTTTGCCGCGCCGCTGCATCCCTACACGCAGAAACTGTTTGCCGCGCTGCCCGACCTGTCGCGGCGCGGCGGGCGGCTGGAAACCATCGCAGGGCAGGTGCCGGCGCTGTCGGCGATGCCGAGCGGCTGCCGCTTCGCCGAACGCTGCCCGCACGCCTGGGTGCGCTGTCGCGACGAATCGCCGGGCTGGCATGATGCTGGAGGGGGTCACCGCGTGCGCTGTCACCTGCTCGCCGAGCCGGGCCGGGCAGTGGCCATTGTAGCCAAGCCCAATGCCGCTGCTTCTCCACCACTAACTTCTGGCTCCTCACTCCTCACCGTAGAAAATCTACTCGTCCACTTCCCGATCCGGCGCGGCGTCTTGCAACGCACCGTGGGCCACGTCAAGGCCGTCGACGGCGTTGCGCTGGAACTGCTGCGCGGTCGCACGCTGGCGCTGGTTGGCGAGTCGGGTTGCGGCAAGACTACGGTCGGCAAGGCGATTTTGCAATTGATCCCGCCCACTGGCGGCAGCGTCCGGCTTGAGGGACGCGAATTGAGCGGCCTTACGCGTAGCGAACTGCGCCCGCTGCGTCGGCGCCTGCAGATGATTTTTCAGGATCCGTTTGCCTCGCTTAATCCGCGCTTTTCAGTGGGCGAAATCATCGGCGAAGGCATGAGTGCGCTGGCTTTGACAGCGCAGGTCACCGACAAGAAAGGGGCCATCGCCGCATTGTTGCAGCAGGTCGGGCTCGACCCGGCCACCGCGTTGCGCTATCCGCACGAGTTCTCCGGTGGTCAGCGGCAGCGCATCGCGATTGCCCGCGCGCTGGCCGTACAGCCGGAACTGATCGTCTGCGACGAACCGACCTCGGCGCTTGACGTCTCGGTACAGGCCCAGATTCTCAATCTGCTCAAGTCGTTGCAGGACGATCTCGGGCTGGCTTATCTGTTCATCACCCACAACTTCGCGGTGGTCGAATATCTGGCGCACGAAGTGGCGGTCATGTATCTCGGTCGCATCGTCGAGCGTGGCCAGGTCGATGAAGTGCTGCGTTCGCCAAAACACCCATACACGCAGGCCTTGCTCTCCGCCGTACCCAGCCCGCGCCTCGCAGAGAAAAAAACTTCGCAGCCGGAATTCATCCGGCTGGCGGGAGAAACGCCGTCGCCGGCCAATCCGCCGGGCGGCTGTCACTTTCATCCGCGTTGCCCGCAGGCCAGCGACGCCTGCCGCGTCAGTTATCCCGAAACGAGCCGCTTAACGGCGACCCATACGGTACGTTGTCACCTGTATCGGTAGTTCCGCGTTGCACAGGATGCTGCGCTACTCCGGTAATCGGAGCAAGCCGAGGGAGTTGAAGCTTGCCCGGGCACCATCAAGACCCGTTTGACCGGCTTCTGGTTTCGCAAGCGCTGGCCGAACCGATGCGCTTGCTGACCCACGACAGGACAGTGGCTTAATACAACGACACCATTATTTTTGTTTAGAACCTGGAGATTGTTCAGCCCGTCGCTGGCAAAGGGGGTTTGCCCTGCAACGTAAGCCAGAATGTGTCAATTGGGGAGCGTCCCATGTTGCTTTGAGGTGTGCTCTGGGCCTGCTTTAAAACCTCATTGTTTGGCCGGTGTAGTTTAGAATTAACCCGAATGCATGAATCGGAGAAAAATCATGTCGCTGCCTGCTGAAATTAAAATCCTCAGCACCGAGGAATACCTGCTCTGGGAAGCCAGTCAGCCGGCAAAGCACGAATATGTCGCCGGTGAAGTTTTTGCCATGGGTGGTGCTTCAAGACGTCATGTCATGCTTTCCGGGAACCTGTTAGCCGCCCTCGACAACGCCCTGTCCGGCTCATCCTGCCGCGTCTAAATGGCTGACATGAAAATTGAGGTCGCCACGAAAAACCGTTTTTTCTATCCTGATATCTTCGTCACTTGCCATCCGGACGACCATCGCGAAGAACGGGTCATGCACCATCCCGTGCTGGTTGCCGAAGTCCTTTCCCCATCTACCGCCACCTACGAACGTGGCGACAAGTTCATTGCATACCGCTGCCTGACATCGCTGAAGGAATACCTGCTGATTGACCCCGACCAGCAGCAGGTTGAGCTTTTTCGTAAAGGTTCGGATGGCCTTTGGGTTTTGCACGATTTCGCACCCGGTGATTCGGTGCAACTGGCAAGCGTCGAGGCTGCAATTTCTTGGGAACGGCTGATCCGTAACGTCGATTGATGGATTTGGGCTGAAGCAAGGAAGGGCAAAGGAGCTTATCCTGGCAACTGCAAGGTGTGGTGTAGCGAAGCGCCGTGCCTATGTCGAGCGTTGCCGATCACGTAGGTCGGGTAACCATAGGCCGTAACCCGACGTTGGCCTGCACCGCATAATAAAGTCGCGATATCAGTTTCCAATGAGCCTGGATAATCAGTGATTTTGAGAAAGCTGGATGGTCAACGACTTGCCCGGCGTCAGTGCGTTGGGCGAGATGCGGTTCCAGCGCAGCAGATCGTCCTTGCCGACTTTGAAGTGCCGGGCAATCGAGGCCAGCGTGTCGCCGCGACGAATGGTGTAGTGGATAATCTTCGGTGATTTCTGGGCGCTGGCCACTCTTTTCGGCGAGTCTCCGGCCTTTCCGGGTCTGGCCTCGCCCTTGTTTGCCGTCTTGTTTGCCGGAGCCACCTGCAGACGGGTGCCTGCGGCGATCCTGTCGGAGCGCAGATGATTGATGTGCTTCAGGTCGGCGACGCTCGTGCCGTAGCGCCTGGCGATCACCGGCAGCGTTTCGCCTTTGCGCACGGTATGTATGCGGCCCGTTGCAGCCGCTACGCCTGATGGAGCAGGTTCCGCTTGCGGCAGACGCGGCTGCTCGGGCAGTGTGGCCATGTTCAGTGGTTCACCCCCCTCGTGCCCGGCGACCAGCAAGGTGTGTCCCGGACTGACCTTGATGCGCCCGGTGATGCCGTTGGCTTCCCTGAGATTAGCCACCGTCATGCCGAAGCGCGGAGCGATCTTTTCCAGCTTGTCGCCTGGGCGCACGGTGTAGGACTGCCAGGAGGAAAGCGGTTTGTTGCTTTCTTCGTGCGCTTCGAGATTGGTGATGAAGGTTTCGAGTTTGTGCGCCGGGATCACCATCGGCGATTCGGACTTGATGACCGGGCGGTTATGCGCCGGGTTGAGTGCTACGAATTCACGAACCGGTATATCCGCCAGCCGGGCGGCCACCTTGACGTCGATATTGGCGGTTTTGGTGACGGTACCAAAATAGGGGGAGTTCGGAATCCTCGGTATTTTGAGTTCGATCAGCAGCGCCGGATTACTGAAAATATTCTTCAGGGCCTGCAGCTTGGGTACGTAGTTCCGGGTTTCGCCCGGCATGTTCAGGCTCAGGTAATCGGTCGGCAGACCGAGTACCACGTTCTTGTTAACCGCCCGGCCAACGGCGCCTTCCCCCCAATTATACGAAGCCAGAGCCAGATGCCAGTCGCCATGCATGTCGTAGATCGATTGCAGATAATCGAGCGCCGCAGTCGTCGAGGCCAGGATGTCGCGCCGATCATCCTTCCACCAGTTCTGGTCGAGCTTGTAGCGTTTCCCAGTCGAAGGAATGAACTGCCACAGACCGGAAGCCTTGGCGCGCGAATAGGCCATCGGGTTATAGGCGCTCTCAACCATCGGCAACAGGGCCAGTTCCATGGGCATGCCGCGCTTTTCGAGTTCCTCGACGATATAGAAAAGGTAGAGGCTACTGCGCTCGGTTATGCGACGCAGATTCTCCGGTCGGTTCATATACCACTGCTGGTGATAAAGAACGAGATCGCTGTTGATGTCGGGCATCGAAAACCCGTTGCGCATGCGCTGGAAGAGATCGTCCGATTCGTAGGTCAGGTCGATGGCCTGTGCCCACGTGTCAGTCGCGGAGAGTTCGACGGTCGGCAGGCTGCCGTCGGCAGGCGTCGGTATCAGCAGAGGCGTCTGGCGTCTGGAATTATGTATTGACTGTGCCTGGCTGCCAGAACGCGATCCGAATTTGCCCAATGCAGCGTTGTCGGCAGTGGCACCGGATCCAGGAAAGGAAGGCGAGGGCGAACGATCGGCCTCCTTCGTCACGCTTACGCAGCCAGCCATCAGGAAAACAATACAGGCGATAGGCGCGATACGAACTAGTACACAATTGATTCCTGGCGACATCGGTAATTCCTGTGCTTGCCCGCCTGAAGAGCGGGCCGGCAGTCCCGCGCAGCCGGGATCGCCTGATCGAATGATCCGAATTCAAGCGCTTGATTATAGCGCAAGCCGTAACCCATCAGACGGCGGAGGCAGTTTTCTGAGCCTTTGCAGCCGCAGGTCACTGACGTTTGGCGGAAATAAAAAAGCCCTGAAATTCAGGGCTTTTTTAATGTTGGCGGAGTGGACGGGACTCGAACCCGCGACCCCCGGCGTGACAGGCCGGTATTCTAACCAACTGAACTACCACTCCAGTACTGCTCAAAAAGCAAGGGGTTGCGGCTTGTTGCGCCGGGCAACCCCGTTTGTTCTTGGCGTCCCCACGGGGATTCGAACCCCGGTACCTACCGTGAAAGGGTAGTGTCCTAGGCCTCTAGACGATGGGGACCCGGACTATTTTCTCTTTCGGCCTGTTGGTGGAGGTACGCGGGATCGAACCGCGGACCTCTTGCATGCCATGCAAGCGCTCTCCCAGCTGAGCTATACCCCCGCTCGAAAGAAGGGCGCATTATAGGGAGGCGGCCCACGCTTGTAAAGCGCTTTTTCCTCGGTGCGCAGTATCCGGCAGCGCTCAGTGGGGTGCTACGGTCGCCAGCCGCTTGAGCACCAGTTCGCGTGGGAACAGGGCGAGCAGGGCATCGACCGACGGCGTCTGCGTCTGCCCGGTCAGCAACACGCGCAGCGGCATCGCCAGCCTGGGCATCTTCAGCCCGTGCTTGCCGATACACGTCTTGATCAGCGCGCTTATGGCCGCAGCTTCCCAATCCACCTCACGGATTCCGGCGACGAAATCGGCCAGCGCCGGCAGCGCTTCCGGCGTCAGGTGCTGCGCCAGAATCTCGGCCTTCGGATGCAGGTCGATGTAGAACACTTCAGCCGCATCGGCCAACTCGTTGAGGTTACTCACACGCTCCTTGTAGAGGCCGCTGATGGCCGCCAGCGAGGGCGTGGCGCTGACCGTTACGCCGCGCGCGGAGAGCCGTGGCTGCACCAGCGCCGCCAGACGCTCGTTGTCCGCCTGCTTGAGATAGTGGGCATTGAGCCAGTTCAGCTTCTCGGTGTTAAATTGCGCCGCCGAGGGCGTGATATGGTCGAGGTTGAACCACGCGCAGAACTGCGGCATCGAGAATACCTCTTGGTCGCCGTGCGACCAGCCGAGGCGGGCCAGGTAGTTGAGCACGGCTTCCGGCAGGTAGCCTTCGTCGTCATATTGCATCACGCTGATCGCACCGTGGCGCTTGGACAGCTTCTGTCCGTCATCGCCGAGGATCATCGAAAGGTGCGCGTAAAGCGGAACCTGCGCGCCCAGCGCGGTGAGGATGTTGATCTGGCGCGGCGTGTTGTTCACGTGGTCATCACCACGGATGACGTGCGTGATGCCCATCTCCCAGTCATCAACGACGACGCAGAAGTTGTAGGTCGGCGTACCGTCGGCACGGGCGATCACCAGATCGTCGAGTTCGGCGTTGGCAATCTCGATGCGGCCCTTGACCAGGTCATCCCAGGCCACCATCCCGTCGACCGGATTCCTGAAGCGCACCACCGGCAGCTCGCCGGCTGGCGGCGTCGGCAGTATCTTGCCAGGCTCCGGGCGCCAAGTGCCGTCATAACGCGGTTTGAGGGCCACGGCGCGCTGCGCCTCGCGCATGCGCTCGAGTTCGTCCGGCGTCGTGTAGCAGGGGTAAGCGCTAC
>JAYSZS010000279.1:0-18921 GCA_043737935.1 Propionivibrio sp.
TAGCGACGTTTGATGAAGAAATGGCGGGAACGTGGATTGGCGGGAAGGCCCTGAAGGGCTTGTTGAAGTTCATTGACGAGCATCGGCGAAGGGGTAGCCAACACGAAGAAGGATTCGAAGGGTTCGAGCGTGGGGTACGCATGCGCTTCAGTGAAGCGGAACGGGAATTCATTGGCGTGGAACTCGAGAGGCTAGTTGTCACGCTGCCGGAAGTGGTGATCAATGGCGTAGTGCACCGGCGGGTGGTGAATGGGTACGGGGACTACATGACGGCTGCCGGACCGGTCAGGGTGTTGCAGCACCGTTATCGAGCGGTAGGGACCAATGGAGAAAGCGAATGCCCGCACTTGCACTGCCTGTCCATCAACTTACCCATCAAAGCCTTTCAAAGTGGTGACACTTTTGGTGACACTTTTGCACGGGCCTTTGATGATACTCTCATGAGACAATCCGATACAATCTTTGGCATATTAGCAATATGTGTTTATATACATAGGTTTACTTATGTCCAACAACATCTCAGTACATCCCATAAAAATGCTAAAAGCTTTTCTACGAACCAAGGGGTAGAGCGTTCAAATCGCTCCGGGCGCGCCATTAACAGCAAACTAAACAGCCAATCTTCGGATGGCTGTTTTCATATGTGCGTCTTGGTGACCGCCAAGTGGCCAAAAAATAGGCAACTCGATTAGTCAATGGCGCTCAGTGGGCTACGATGTACTCGGCAATCCAGCGCTTGAATTCGATAATTTTCGGATCGTAGCGGTTATAAGCCATCAGACTCTGCCCGAAAACATAGGCGTATAGCAACAGACTGCGGCTTTGCGCTTCAATATCGGAAAGACCGCTGGCGACAAAGAGCTTGTGCGTGATTACAAGCCGGTAAGTATCGACCTCTTCAACGACAGCGCTGGCCTGCGCGTCGCGCTTTGCCCAATCGCGCACGGCGAGTTCAATCGAGATGCCCTTGCGGTTGCGATTGGCGCTATAAGTATCAATAATTCTAAGCAGTTGATCGCATTCCTTGCCCGGCGCCGCGCAACTTTGTTTGTCGATGTCGCGAATGCGCCCTTCTTTCCATGTTTGCAGCACCGCAATGAACAGATCCTGCCGATCCTTGAAGTGCCAGTAGAAACTGCCTTTGGTGACACCAATACCCTTGGCCAGAGTCTCTACACGCATTCCAGCCAAACCCTTGTCGGCCAGTGCCTTGATGGCGCGGTCGACCCATTCGTTGCGGTCGAGTTGCGTACGGATTTTTTCTGGATTCATCGCTCCGTAGTCCTTTAAGTTCACTCAATGCGGAGGTATCGTTTCAAACGATCGTTTTACATTGATCAACGGCAATCATACAGTTCATTGACAACAGTTATACTGTACTTTATGCTATTCCATACTCTACGGTATGGAATAGGGTACGTTCAGATATCAACGATGTCAAATCAGGCGGTTTTTGCCTTGCTACACAAAGGAGAGAGGTTTTGAAAATTCTTGTTCCAGTCAAGCGGGTGGTCGATTACAACGTCAAGGTGCGGGTCAAGGCAGATGGTACGGGCGTCGATATTGCCAATGTCAAAATGTCGATGAATCCGTTCGACGAAATCGCAATTGAAGAAGCCGTTCGTCTGAAAGAAGCCGGTATTGCGACTGAAGTGGTCGCTGTTTCCGCCGGTCTGGCCAATTGCCAGGAAACCCTGCGTACGGCGATGGCACTCGGCGCCGACCGCGCCATCCTGATCGAGACCGACGCCGAATTGCAGCCCTTGGCCGTCGCCAAGCTGCTCAAGGCAGTATGCGTGAAGGAGCAACCACAGATCGTTCTGTGCGGCAAGCAGGCCATTGACGACGACGCAAACCAGACCGGCCAGATGCTTGCCGCGCTGATGAACTGGCCGCAGGCCACTTTTGCCTCAAAGGTGGTGGTGGCGGACGGCAAGGCCACGGTTACGCGTGAAATCGACGGGGGTCTTGAAACCATCGAGATCGGGTTACCGGCGGTAGTGACGACGGATCTACGCCTTAACGAGCCGCGTTATGCGACGCTGCCCAACATCATGAAGGCCAAGAAGAAGCCACTTGAAACCCTCACGCCGGCTACGCTGGGCGTCGATGTGGCGCCCCGTCTCAAAGCCTTGAAGATGGCCGAGCCGTCCAAGCGCGCTGGTGGTGTCCTGGTGAAGGATGTGGCCGAACTGATCGCCAAACTGAAGAACGAAGCGAAGGTAATCTGACATGTCAATTCTCGTTATTGCTGAGCACAACAACGCCTCAATCAAAGCGGCAACGCTCAACACCGTGACCGCCGCCGCAAAGATCGGCGGCGAGATTCATCTTCTGGTAGCGGGTAGTGGCTGCGCTACCGTCGCTGACAGCGCGACGAAGATTGCTGGCGTCTCCAGGGTTTTACTTGCCGATGCGGCACACTATGCCGATCAATCCCCGGAAAACATTGCCGCACTCGTCGTCGCCCATGCGCCGGCCTACAGCCATGTACTTGCTGCGGCCACGACGATAGGCAAGAACCTGATGCCGCGTATCGCGGCACTGCTCGACGTGGCACAAATTTCTGAGATCGTTGCCGTCGAATCGCCCGATACCTTCGTTCGCCCGATCTATGCCGGCAACGTTCTGGCGACGGTGCAGTCGTCAGATCCGGTGAAGGCGATTACGGTGCGCACGACGGCATTTGAGGCCGCCGGTGATGGCGGATCGGCAACGCTCGAAAACCTGACGGCCTCCGCCGATCAGGGCCAAAGCAAACTAATTTTGAGCGAGCTGACCCAATCGGCACGGCCCGAGCTGTCGGCAGCCAAAACGATTGTTTCTGGCGGGCGCGGCATGGGCAGCGGAGAGAACTACCACAAGCTGCTTGAACCGCTGGCCGACAAGCTCGGTGCGGCGCTGGGCGCTTCCCGTGCGGCGGTCGATGCCGGCTACGCGCCGAACGACTTCCAGGTTGGACAGACCGGCAAGATTGTCGCGCCGCAGCTCTATATCGCCATCGGAATTTCCGGTGCCATCCAGCATCTGGCCGGCATGAAGGATAGCCGCTTTATCGTGGCGATCAACAAGGATGCCGAGTCTCCGATTTTCCAGGTTGCCGATTTCGGCCTCGTCGGTGATCTGTTCGAGCTGGTGCCAGCCCTGACGGCTGCACTCGACTGAGTTGGAGTAACAGGAATACCACTTAAAACGTGCTCCCTGGAGTGTTTTGTTCGCAGAGGCCCGGAGAACGCAGAGGAGATGTGCTTCGTGCCCCGTGCGAGCAATGTGTTTAAAGGACTTTTAATTGTTTTGTATGTTTCGAAGTTGATAAAGAATAAATGACATGAGCGAATACCGTGCCCCGATCCGTGACATGCAATTCGTTCTGAAAGAATTGGCCGGGCTGGATGAGGTGGTACAGTTGCCCGGCTGTGAGGAGGCCTCAGCCGATGTGGTCGACGCCATTCTGGAAGAAGCCGCCAAGTTTGCCGAAGGCGTGCTGTCGCCACTCAACATGGGGGGTGACCAGGAAGGCGCACTATTCAAGGACGGTCAGGTGACGATGCCCAGGGGCTTCAAGGAGGCCTACAAGCAGTTCGCCGAAAGCGGCTGGACGGCGCTCGGCTGTGAGCCAGAATGGGGTGGCCAGGGCTTGCCCAAACTCCTCGCAGCGCCGGTGGACGAGATGTGGAAATCGGCCAACCTCGCCTTTTCGCAGTGCCCGCTATTGACCAGCGGTGCCATCGAAGCGCTGGTACTTTCGGGTACCGACACGCTCAAGCAGACCTTCCTGGAGAAAATGGTCAGCGGCGAGTGGACCGGAACGATGAACATCACCGAACCGGGTGCCGGTTCGGATCTCGCCGCCATTCGTACGCGCGCCGAGCCACAGGCCGACAACACCTACATGGTATTCGGCCAGAAGATCTTCATTACCTACGGTGAGCACGACCTGGCGGATAACATCATCCATCTCGTGCTGGCGCGGACCCCGATGGCACCTGAAGGCATCAAGGGCATTTCGCTTTTCATCGTGCCCAAATTCATAGTCAAGGACGATGGCAGTCCGGGTGCGCGTAACGACGCCTGGTGTGTTTCGATCGAGCACAAGCTGGGCAGCCATGCCAGCCCGACCGCGGTGATGGTCTTTGGCGACAAGGAAGGTGCTACGGGTTACCTGGTCGGTGAGGAAAACTGCGGCATCGAGTACATGTTCATCATGATGAACGCCGCGCGTTTTGGTGTCGGCATGGAAGGTGTAGCCATCTGCGAGCGCGCTTACCAGCGAGCGCGCGACTATGCCAAGGATCGTGTTCAGGGTACCGATATCGGCGTGCGCGGTGGCGCGAAGGTGCCGATCATCGCTCACCCCGACGTGCGGCGCATGCTTATGAGCATGAAAGCACAGGCCGAAGCCAGCCGTGCCCTGGCTTACGTGGTGGCTGGCGCACACGACAAGGCACTGCACCATCCCGATACTGAGCTGCGCCAGCAGAATCAGGCCTTTGTCGACCTGATGATTCCGGTGGTCAAGGGCTGGAGTACCGAAATCGGCATCGAAGTGGCGTCGACTGGTATACAGGTGCATGGCGGAATGGGCTGCATGGAGGAAACCGGAGCGTCGCAGCATCTGCGTGATGCCCGCATTTCAACGATTTATGAAGGCACCACCGGCATTCAGGCCAACGATCTGATCGGTCGCAAGATGGCGCGTGATGGCGGCGCAACGCTCAGAACCGTAATTGGCAAGATGCGTGCTCTCGATGCCGATATGGCCAGGCAGGGCAACGCGCATCTGAGCGCCATTCGGACCCGCTTCCAGGCCGCAGTTGACGCGCTGGCCAGAGCCGGCGAGTGGCTTGTTGCCACTTATGCCAAAGACGTACGCGCCGCAGCGGCAGGCGCTGTCCCATTCCTGACGCTGTTCGGTATCGTAGCCGGTGGATGGCAGATGACGCGCGCCGCGCTGATCGCGCAGTCAAAGATCGATGACGGAGACAACGACCCCTTCTATCCGGCCAAGATCATTACTGCCCGTTTCTTTGCCGACCATCTGCTGACGCAGGCGGATGGCCTGGCCAGTACCGTCATTGAAGGCGCGACTGGCGTGATGGCACTGGCTGAAGAGCAGTTTTAAGCGCTTTCAAGATACCCCGCAGGGGCCGCGAAACTAATCCACATTCTGTGAATTCCCCTTGGGACAGATAGTGCAGATACACCAAGGGCGCAGAATAGCCTTTTCCCTGGCAAGCAAGCTGTTTTTCTGTTTTCACCTTGAGATCGTTGTGGACAATTGCACGCTCTCGTTCGCCTGTTCTGCGAGTGCGCTGTGGTTATACTCTTTTCATTGCTCAAATCTCCCGCGATGAGTTTAGAATGCAGCTTGAGTTTTGATTGAGAAGGAGCAGCGCGTGAGTCAAACGATACAAGAAGCCGCTGAAGCATTCCGCCATGCTGTCAGCGGGGCGACGATCGGCGAACTTAATTTCCCGACCAGTCTGGATGCCAGTCGGCGAGTGCTGAAGGCCGTAGAGAACCCCGATCTTGGCTTGGCTGCACTGGCCAAGATTGTCGTTGCCGAACCCTTGTTGTCGGCCAAAGTGATCCGCCTCGCCAATTCGGTTGCGCTCAATCCGGCCAATCAGACGGTGCGCGATGTCAGACAGGCGGTATTGCGCGTCGGGATGGATCCGATCAAGTCCTTGGCCATGGTGCTGATCATGGATCAGTTGCGTCATACGCAGCGTCATGTTGGCTGCCGCGATCTCTCCAATCGTTTGTGGGAACGTAGTGTTCATGTTGCTGCACTGTCTTATGTCCTCGCCCGGAAACTGACTCGCCTCAATGCCGACGAAGTCATGTTTGCCGGGATCGTCAATGATCTGGGTCGTTTCTACCTGCTCTCGCGGGTGGCTGATTTTCCGGTTCTGCTTGAAGATACGGTCGTACTGGCTGAAACAATCAACGATCTTGCCAACCATGCAAGCGAAATGGTTCTCGGCCAACTCAATCTGCCGGCATCGGTGGTGGATGCGGTATTCGCCTCACGGCAGTTCAGTGGAGCCATGCCACCCGCCTCGCTAGGCGACATACTCTTCATCGCCAGCGCTCTCTCGCCACGCCGTGATCCGTTTGATGAACTTGATGCCAGGGTAATTCATGTGGCCAACAGTGCGGTCACCCTTGGTCTTGAACAGAGCATGGTGTCCGAAGTCATTGCCGCTTCCGGTGACGAAATTTACTCGATTGTTGTCGCGCTGGAAAGCTGATGTCGACTTGAAGCGTCTGGCCTACATATTCGGGTAAATCGGCCCTTCCCCTCCCTGCGGTACAACCCAGACGATATTCTGCGTCGGGTCCTTGATGTCGCAGGTCTTGCAATGCACACAGTTTTGCGCGTTGATCTGCAAGCGAGGATTAGCTCCCGCTTCGTCACGAACGATCTCGTATACCCCGGCCGGGCAGTAACGCTGTTCAGGCGCATCGTAGAGCGCCAGATTGACCTTGATCGGAACTGTCGCATTCTTGAGCGTCAGGTGGCAGGGCTGGTCTTCCTCGTGGTTGGTGTTGGAGAGAAAAACCGAAGACAGGCGGTCGAAGGTAATCAAGCCATCGGGTTTGGGGTAAGCGATCGGCTGACAATCGGCCGCCTTCTTGAGTTTGGTGTGATCGGCAGCGCTGTGATGCAGTGTCCACGGTGCTTTGCCACGGAATACGATCTGGTCGATGCCGAACATCAGGCTGCCCAGTGCCAGCCCCTTGGCCATCCAGGGCTTGAAGTTGCGTGCCTTGTGCAGTTCCGCAAACAGCCAGCTCTTGCGGAAAGATTCCGGGTAAGCCGACAGTTCGTCACCGCTCCGCCCGTCAGCAACGGCGTCGAAGCAAGCCTCCGCCGCAAGCGTGCCGGTCTTGATCGCGCAATGTGAGCCCTTGATGCGCGAGGCATTGAGGAAACCGGCATCGTCGCCGATCAGCGCACCCCCAGGAAATACCAGTTTGGGCAAGGACTGAAGACCGCCGGCGGTGATCGCGCGGGCGCCGTAAGAGATACGCTTGCCGCCTTCAAGGAACTCGCGCAGGGCCGGATGCGTCTTGAGGCGCTGAAATTCCTCATAAGGCGACAGATAGGGGTTGCTGTAGCCGAGACCGATAACGAAACCGACAGCCACCAGATTGTCCTCCATGTGGTACATGAAGCCGCCACCATAGGTCTGATTATCGAGCGGCCAGCCACCGGTATGAATAACGAGCCCGGATTGGTGTTTCTCCGGCTTGATTTCCCACAACTCCTTGAGGCCGATGCCGTACACCTGCGGGTCGGCGCCATCGCGTAGATTGAATTTTTCTTCGAGTTGCTTGCCAAGCTGGCCGCGACAGCCTTCGGCAAACAAGGTGTATTTGGCGTGCAGTTCCATTCCGGGTTGGTAGGCCGGACCCTGGCTGCCGTCCTTGAGCACACCCATGTCGCCGGTGGCCACGCCTTTGACCGAACCGTTCTCGTTGTAGAGCACTTCGGCGCCGGCAAATCCGGGGTAGATCTCGATTCCCAGTTCTTCGGCCTGCTGGCCGAGCCAACGGCAAAGGTTGGCCAGACTGATGACATAGTTGCCTTCGTTGTGAAAGCAGCCGGGCAACATCCAGTTCGGGATTTGCGAGCTGCCGCCTTCCTTGAGCATGAGGAACCGGTCTTCGCTGACCGGCGCCTTGAGCGGTGCGCCCAGCGCCTGCCAGTCGGGAAAGAGTTCGGCCAGCGCACGCGGGTCCATCACCGCTCCGGAGAGAATGTGACCACCGATTTCGACGCCTTTCTCGATCAGGCAAACGTTGATCTCGCCCCCCTTCTCGACCGCAAGTTGCTTCAGGCGGATCGCTGCAGACAATCCGGCCGGGCCGCCACCGACGATCACGACATCGTATTCCATTGATTCTCTTTGCATTATTTCCTCGCGTCCTTAGTCGGTTGCCATCAAGTGCTGAACTGTTCGAAGTTCATTCCAATCCAGGCAAGAGCGTGAAGCAGTGATGGTGTAGGTGGCTTGCTTGTATGGGTGACGGGATAACTAGTGATTTTAAGGTATTACGTCCAAAGCAGGTAACATCTCAAAAAACCGTGGCAAGGTCTGACAATTGGTCTTGTGTCAGTATTATGTCCGAGTAACCGCCCTGGTCTTTTTCGACATACAAACCGTTGTGTTGTTCCTGTAGTACGGCATGAATTCTATTGAGGTCGATGATCATAGTCGAAGCCGCAAGAGATGAGATCTATGGGTGACGGGGCTTACGTTCCGGAATTAGTCCTGCTATTTCTGCGGGGTATGGAACCCTGTTCAGCTATCGACACCGCGCGGTCACGAACCGTGACGTGATCTTCATCCGCAAGCTCATTACCGAGTATCCCGAGTCAAGCCGGCGCGACCTGTCCAAGAAGCTTTGCCATTTGGAACGGGGTACAGGAAAACGGTGTGTGGCGTGACATGGTGAGCTGCGGCTTGATGTTGCAGCTTCACCGCGAAGGCTTCATTCAATTGCCACCGGTTCGGCAGATTGCGCGCAATCCGCTGGCCCAACGCCTGCCGCCGGACTGGATCCGCGTCGATGATGAGCCCTTGCACATGAGCTTAGCCGAGATCGGGCTCAAGTCGGATAGAAATGGGACATCGCCAGGCCAGCCAGCGCGACGACGCAAAACGCTGCGCCCGCGTGAAATGTGAACGATGCGCCGAAATGGTCCCAGAGCAGACCGGCAACGGCGCTGGCCAGCAGAATGGCGATCCCGCTCATCAGATTGAAGAACCCGTAGGCCGTGCCACGCAAATCAGCGGGTGCGGTATCGGCGACCATTGTCGCCAACAGGCCCTGGGTAATCCCCATGTGGACGCCCCACAGGGCAACTCCGGCGATGACGACTGCCCAGTGATCATTGCTGGCGAGCACCAGGTCAGCCGCAATCAGTACCAGCAGACCCAGCGCCAGCAGCGTGGTGTGGCTCATGCGGTCGGAGAGCTTGCCAAACGGATACGCCGACACGGCGTAGATCAGATTCATCGCCACCATCACCAAGGGCACCAGGGCCATGGGGATGCCCGCCTGTTGTGCGCGCAGGACGAGAAAGGCTTCGCTAAAGCGGGCCAGCGTAAATACCGCACCGATACCCACTACCCACCAGTAGGGCGCGCCAAGACGCTTGAGGCTTGCTCTGCGCATCGGATTTGCACGCTTGCCCTGCTCGTGGCGCTCGGGTTCATGGATGCCGAACAGGAGCAGCGTCACGGCCATCAAGCCCGGAATCACCGCCACCCAGAACACGGCCCGAAAATCGTTGGCCCACAGCAACATCAAGCCGACCGCAAGCAAGGGGCCGAGAAAAGCACCGACGGTGTCGAGTGCTTGACGCAGCCCGAATGCCGCGCCGCGCACTTGCGGCGGAGCGATGTCGGCCACCAGTGCGTCACGCGGTGCTCCGCGAACGCCTTTGCCGACGCGATCGAGCAGCCGGGCGGCAAGCACGATCCCGAGACTGGAGGCGAGGGCAAACAGCGGCTTGGTCAACGCACCCAGGGCATAGCCAAACACGGCAAGGCCCTTGCGCTTGCCCAGATAATCACTCAAGGCGCCTGAAAAAACCTTGACGATCAAGGCCGTCGATTCAGCCAGCCCTTCAATGAGACCGACCGAAAAGGCGCTGGCGCCAAGCACGGTCACCATGAACAAAGGCAGCAGACTGTGGATCATCTCGGAGGAGATGTCCATCAGCATACTGACGAATCCGAGTACCCATACGCCAGCGGGAATCTGGCTCAAAGGGCTTGTTGCTGATTTTGTCATTGCCCACCGTGGTTATTGTGCGCGGGGAATCACGCCGTCTCACAGACGGAGAAACCCCGATAACCCTGAGCCGTCCGCATAGCGGGCGGCCCTACTCTTTCGGGAACTAAGCCCGGACTGTCGACGTAATAAATTCCCTCCAACCGCGTACCTGACAACCCTGGCGCAGGTAATCGCCTTCATCGCTGAAAATGATTCATGGCACAAGCGCTTTGCCTTTGGCAAAACTTTTCCACTTCACGGCGGAGGCTGGCCAGTCGCCCGCAAATGTCGCGCCCGACCTGATTTCGATGCCCTGCAAGCTCCCAGGAGTTTCAAACAAAACATCAATTTCGTTCCCCGCGAAGTCAAGCCAAAAAAAAAGATCGGCAGACTCACCGTTATTCAATCGTTGCTTGATCAGTTCCGATACGACCCAGGATTCAAACAGCGCGCCGAGTGCGTCACTATGGTGGAGGGATCACGCACCCCGATCAGCCAAGCCATCAACCCGACGTCAAGGAAATAGAGTTTGGGCGTCTTGATTAGCCGCTTTCCTAAATTCTGGTGAAAAGGCGGCAGCCGCAAGACCAGATAACTCGCCTCCAGAACGGGCGTCCGACGCGACCCGCCAGGGTCTGGCTTATTCCCGACGTCAGCACGAACTGTTGTGATCCAGTAAAGACAAAATCACCCATGCGCTGGCGCTCATCGACCCAGCCCTGCAACCACGATAAAAAGGGCTGGACAATGCTGCACTTCATCTAGAACCGCCCCCTCTGGAAATCGTTGCAGGAACCCCCTCGGATCACGTTCGGCAAACTCGCATTCATCGGGGGTTTCCAGCGAGAATTAAATTTTTCCGCCAAATGCTGCTTCAGCCAGCGGTGCCCTGCCCGCCTGCAGCGGGCCGGTCAACGCTACCACGGGAAAGCCTTTGGCCAGCTTGTTGAGCGTCAAATGCGCATGTCGAGGAATCATTCTTACAAATCCTGGTTTTAAGTTTCGATTTGTAAAGATTATTATAATCAAACGAGAGAGCCAAGAATTCAATCGGCAGGGAAAGAGGTTTTACGAGGGCTTCAAAGATAACAAGCGACGTTGACCGGGTTGCGCCGGTCAACGATACTCAGGTCGCCCTTGAATTACCAAATTGTATCCCTGGTTCAACCCTGATATTCCTCGCATGCCACTTCCACCGATTGCCGCTGCCCTGCAGGGCTGGCTAGACCGCAACTTCCTCGAACTTGGCCGGCAGATGCGCCTGTCTTATCTGCCGCCGCTGATGGTTTATGTCGCGGCAGGCATTTCCGGCCTCACCGGTATCGTCGGGGTGTTTTATATGAAGGAGCGGCTCGGCCTGTCGGCCGAGTTTCTTGCCGCACTGGGGTTCCGGGGCGGGCTGCCGTGGGCACTGAAGATGCCGCTCGGGCATCTGGTCGATCTGATCTGGCGCTGGAAGCGCGTTACTGGTTTATCTGGGCGCGACGCTGATTGCGGCCAGCCTGCTGATCATGATCGGGCTGCTCGACGTCAGCAGTGCCGTGCACGACGCCATGCTCGCTCTGATGCCGGTAGAAGCCTGGTATGTGCTCGCGGCCCTGCTCACGCCGGTGGGTTATGTCGTGCAGGACGTGGTCGTCGACGCGATGACGGTCGAGGCGGTGCCGCATCTTGATGACCAGGGCCGGCCGGTTTCCGATGCGCAGCGCCGCCTGATGCACACCACCATGCAGACGCTCGGCCGGGTGGCGATCATCGGCGGCACGCTGATGGTCGCGGTGATGAACGTCCTGCTGCTCGACGGTGTCGCCGCGCTCGCCGATGACCAGCGGACGGCGGCTTACCGCAGCATCTACGAACTGGCGCTGCTGATCCCGGCGGTATCGGTGGCGGGCGTGATTCTGGCGCGCTGGCTGCGCCGTCGCAACAGCGCGCGCCTGGCGCGCCAGGGCCATTCCGGAGCCGCGCTCGCCGCGCTGCTCGGACGCAGCTTCGAGCCTCCTCCTGTCAATTGGTGGATTCTCCTCGGCGGCCTCGCCTTTGCCGCAATCTCGCTCGCCCTGGGGGTAGGCAAGGTGGCTTATGCGCAGGAAATCGTTTTTCTGGTTTCAATGGCGATCGTGCTGTTCCTGATCGGGCAACTCACTCGCGAGCTCGATCCCGAGGCGCGCCGGGTGCTGGTCAGCACCGCGATGGTGATCTTCGTGTTCCGCGCGGTGCCCGGCCCAGGGCCGGGCGCGACCTAGTGGATGATCGACGAGCTTGTCTTCAACCAGCAGTTTCTTGCCGTGCTGTCGTTGATCTCGAGTGTGCTGACGCTCGCTGGCATGTTCATTTTCCGCCGTTTCATGGCCGAACGACCGATCACCTACATTGTGGGTTTTCTCACCGTTATCGGAACGCTGCTGACGCTGCCTACGCTGGGCATATACTACGGGCTGCACCAGTGGACCGCAGCGCACACCGGCGGCGTGGTCGATGCGCGCTTTATCGCCCTGGTGGACACCGCGCTTGAATCGCCGCTCGGCCAGATTGCGATGATTCCGATGCTCGCCTGGATCGCCAATTAGGCGCCCGAAAGACTCAAGGCCACCTTTTTTGCGGTGATGGCATCTTTCACCAATCTCGCCCGGTCAGCATCCCAGCTCGCTACCCAGTACCTGAACAAGGTGTTCACCGTAGCGCGCGAAGTCAAGGATGCCCAAACCGGATTGCTTGCCACGCCCGCCGACTAAAGCGAGCTTGGCCTGCTACTGATCTCGGTGACGGTGATCGGCTTTGCCGTGCCCATGCTTGCGATAGGCCTGATCCGGGTGCTGCGTCTGCGCAGAGCCTGAATGTCGCGCCTGGTGAGTACGCCTTCGATCAAACTAGGGCGTACGCTCGGCACTTTCCATCCTGGCCGAAAAAACGCTGGCGGCAACAATCAGTGCGCCGCCGACCCACTCGCGCAGGCCGAGTTCTTCGTCGGCGAGCAGCCACGACGCGAGCGCGGCAATGCCGACTTCCGAGAGCATGATGACAATCGCGCGGTTGGCGGCGATGCGCGCCAGCCCGTACTGGACGACGAGATTGGCCACCATCAGAACGCCGCCGATCAGGACGATGATCAGCCACATCGATGGCGCAGCAGGCATTTTTGCTTGACCGATGCCGCAGAGAATCAACAGCGCACCGACGAACAGGACGCCGGCGAAGGCCGCCATCGACTTGTTTTCGATGGTGATGCCCTGCGCCTGACGCGAAAGCACATTGAGCAGGGCAAACGAGAAGCCGGCGCCCAGCCCGAGCCAGTCGGCCGCATCCTGCGGCAGCGGCAGGCCAGCGCGCGGCGACCAAAGCATGGTCGCCGCACCGGCCAGCGACAGGGCAATGACGAAGACACCGAAACGATTGAGCCGCTCGCCAAGCAAAAGCCGCGAGAGCAGCACGGTCCACAGCGGCGCCAGGTAGAACAGCAGCAGCACGCGAACCACTTCTCCGTTCAGGGTGGCCAGGACATAGCCGAGGTTGCAGCCAGCGGCGGCCAAAGCCAGCCAGAACAGGGGCCAAGAGGGAGAAAAAGCGCGCAGCGAACGCCGGAAAAACGCGAGTCCGAGGACAAAGGCCACAGCGTAGGTTGCGGTCGATGCCACGACGCCGTCGATCCCGGCGTCACGCAGAATCCGGTAGGGATACCAGATCAGCCCCCAGACCAGCGCCCCGGTGAGCAACGAGAGGACAGCAACACGCGTCTCGGGCTGCGCTTTCCCCGCGTGATGGGTGCTTTCTTGCGCACTTTCGTGCGCGCTTCCTTTCGCCATCAGGCGATGCCCCTTATAATCATCGATCCAATACAGCCCTGTGCTAACAAAGTGAATCCCTTCCTCGGCAAGCTGCACCCCTACCCCTTTGAGAAATTGCGCCAGCTTTTTGCCGGCGTTACGCCGAACCCGGATCTCAGGGAGATCAAGCTGTCGATCGGCGAACCGCAACACACAACGCCGGCTTTCATCAAGGAGGCGCTGAGCGCTGGTCTCGGTGGTCTGTCGAATTATCCTACCACGCTGGGCGTACCGGCTCTGCGCCGCGTCATCTGCGAGTGGCTGGAGCGCCGTTATGGCCTCGCCGGTATCGACCCGGAGACGCAGGTGATCCCGGTCAACGGCTCGCGCGAAGCGCTGTTCGCCTTGACGCAGACGGTTATCGACCCGTCCTCGGGCCATCGGCCCCTGGTCGTCAGCCCCAACCCCTTCTACCAGATCTACGAAGGAGCGGCTTACCTTGCCGGTGCCGATCTGCGCTTTCTCAATACCTTGCCGGAAAACGACTTTGCCTTCGCTTACGACAGTCTAGGCGACGAGGAATGGCGTCGGGTTCAGCTCTTTTTCGTCTGCTCGCCGGGCAACCCGACCGGTAAGGTACTCGATCTTGACGACTGGAAGACGCTATTTGCGCTTTCCGATAAATATGGCTTCATCATTGCCTCCGACGAGTGCTACTCGGAAATCTTCTTTGACGAAACAAAGCCGCCGCTCGGATGCTTGCAGGCGGCCACACTGCTCGGGCGCAATTTCGAGCGGCTGGTGATGTTCTCCAGCCTTTCGAAGCGCTCCAACGTGCCGGGAATACGTTCCGGCTTCGTTGCCGGCGATGCGGCCATCCTCCAGACATTTCTGCTCTACCGCACCTATCATGGCTGTGCGATGAGTCCGGCCATACAGGCCGCCAGTATCGCTGCCTGGAAAGACGATGCGCATGTGCTCGAAAACCGGCGCCAGTACCGCGAGAAGTTTGCCGCCGTGACACCTCTGCTCAGCGGCGTGCTGGGAACGAGCATGCCCGATGCCGGTTTCTATCTGTGGGCGCGGGTCGGTCGGCAGACCCCTGTTACGGCTAGCGCAGATACCAATTTCGCCCGTGCGCTGGTCGCCGACTATAATGTAGTCGTCTTGCCGGGCAGCTTTCTCGCGCGTGAGGCCGGAGGCATCAATCCGGGCGCCGGTTTTGTGCGCATCGCGCTGGTCGCACCGCTCGCCGAATGCCTTGAAGCCGCAGATCGTATTCAACAGTTCGTCGCAAAACTTTAGGAAATACACCATGCAGCAATTCCAGCAGATCATCGAAGAAGCCTGGGAAAACCCGGCCTCCCTGCAACCCGGCAGCGCGCCCGCCAGGCTCGTTGAGGCCGTCAATGCCGTCCTCGGCGAACTCGACGAGGGACGTTTGCGCGTTGCCGAAAAGATCAATGGTGAATGGATCACCCACCAGTGGATCAAGAAGGCCGTGCTGCTCTCCTTCCGCCTCGAAGACAATCAGCTCCTCGATGCTGGCGCGATGCGTTTCTTCGACAAGGTTCCGACCAAATTCCGTGATTACGACGCTGAAAGATTCGCCCGTTCGGGAATCCGCGTGGTGCCACCGGCCGGCGCACGACGTGGCTGCTATCTGGCAAAAAATGTGGTGCTGATGCCCTCCTTCGTCAATATCGGCGCCTATGTCGATGAAGGCACGATGGTCGACACCTGGGCGGCGGTCGGCTCCTGCGCGCAAATCGGAAAGAACGTACACCTCTCCGGCGGAGTCGGCATTGGCGGTGTTCTGGAACCTTTGCAGGCCAATCCGACCATCATCGAAGACAACTGCTTCATCGGCGCCCGCTCGGAAGTGGTAGAAGGCGTCATCGTCGGCGCCGGTTCGGTACTTTCGATGGGCGTCTATATCGGTCAATCGACCAAGATCTTCGACCGCGAAACCGGCGAAGTCAGCTACGGCCGCATCCCGCCCGGCTCTGTCGTTGTCTCCGGCAACCTGCCGGCGAAAGACGGCAGTTGTAGCCTTTACTGTGCCGTGATCGTCAAGAAAGTCGACGCCAAAACACGCGCCAAGACCAGCATCAACGATCTGTTGCGCAGCGACTGATTTCTCTTTCAATTCCCGTCTAATCTTCTTGATCCCGGTGGAGACCTCATGATTCTGGACAAACTATTCCAGTTGATGGCAGAAAAGCAGGCTTCGGATATTTTCATCTCTGCCGGTGTTCCCATCCACATCAAGATTCAGGGCAATTCGGTTCCGGTCAATCAACAGACCATGGATCCGGCGATGATCGAAAAAATCGCCTTTGAAATGATGTCTCCGGACCAGCAAAAGACCTTTGAAGCGACGATGGAGATGAACCTTTCCTTCGGCGTTCCCAACGTGGGTAATTTCCGCATCAATATATTCCGGCAACGCGCCTCAATCTCGATTGTGGTGCGTTATATTCTCGGTAACATCCCGCCACTCGACAGCCTGATGCTGCCTTCAACGCTTGCCGAACTGATCATGGAAAAGCGTGGACTGATCCTGATTGTCGGCTCGACCGGGTCGGGCAAATCGACGACCATTGCGTCGATGCTCGATCACCGCAATGCCAACCGCAGCGGACACATCCTGACCATTGAGGATCCCATCGAGTTCCTCTTCAAGCACAAGAAATCCATTGTTAACCAGCGCGAACTGGGAATGGACACCCTGGGCTGGGAGCCGGCGCTGAAAAACGCCATGCGCCAGGCGCCCGACTGCATCCTGATCGGCGAAATCCGCGACAAGGAAACCATGCAGGCGGCCATCGCCTACGCGCAGACCGGCCATCTTTGCCTGGCCACGCTGCACGCCAACAACAGCTATCATGCGCTCAACCGCGTCATCAATTTCTTCCCGCTGGATAGCCGCACCTCGCTTTATCTCGACCTTTCAGCCAGCCTGAAGGCCATCGTCTCGCAGCGCCTGGTCAAAAAACCCGATGGCAAGCGAACGCCGGCTGCTGAAGTCCTGCTCAATACCCGCCACGTTCAGGAACTGATCGAACGCGGCGAAGTCCTGGCCGTCAAGGAGGCGATGGAACAGAGCCTGGCACCCGGATCGCAGACCTTCGAGCAAGATCTTTTCCGCCTTTATCGGGAAGGTATCATCACCCTTGATGAAGCACTGGCCAATGCCGACTCGCCAACCAATCTCTCCTGGCTAATCAACAATTCTGAAATCTCCAACACTCCTGGCAAGGAACAACAAGGTAGCGAAATACCACTCGACTTTTCGGAAACCAGCGACGGCGGCACGTCATTCAAGGAATTCACGCTCAGCCTTAACGACGCGGATGAAAAACCAGATGCCAAGTGATGCAACACTTCGCCTCACCGAGCAACTGATTGCCTGCCGTTCAGTCACCCCCGACGATGGCGGCTGCATGTCGATCATCGGTGAACGCTTGCAGCGCATTGGTTTTGAATGCGAAACCATGCATCGCGGCGACGTCAGCAATCTGTGGGCTCGCCGCGGCACGGCCGGCCCCCTGTTCTGCTTTGCCGGGCATACCGACGTTGTTCCGAGCGGGCCGCTCAGGCAGTGGACGAGCGACCCTTTCCAGCCGACCCGGCGCGACGGCTTCCTCTGCGGACGCGGCGCGGCGGACATGAAAGCTTCGCTGGCCGCCTTTGTTACCGCCAGCGAAGCTTTCGTCACGGCGCATCCGCATCACAGCGGCTCAATTGCCTTCTTACTCACTTCCGATGAAGAAGGCGACGCCGTGGACGGCACCGTTGCCGTTACCGAAGCGCTTGCGGCACGCGGTGAAACCATCGACTTCTGCATTGTCGGCGAACCGACGGCGGTCATGCGACTCGGCGACACCATCAAGAACGGTCGTCGCGGATCGCTTTCCGGAAAGCTCACGGTCAGGGGCGTTCAGGGCCATATTGCCTACCCGCATTTGGCGCAGAACCCGATTCACCAGGCAGCGCCGATCATTGCCGAACTCGCCAGCAGCGTCTGGGATCAGGGCAACGAGTTTTTCCCACCGACGACCTGGCAAATTTCAAACATTCACGGCGGTACGGGCGCCGGCAACGTCATTCCGGGCCACGTGGAAATCGACTTCAACTTCCGCTTTGCCACGGCCAGCACGCCCGAGGAACTTAAAGCAAAAGTCGGTGAAATTCTGGCGCGTCATGGGGTCGATTACGATCTGGTGTGGACCCTTGGCGCCAAGCCCTTCCTGACCGCTCGTGGCGCACTGGTTAACGCCTCCCGCGCAGCAATCCGCGCGGAAACCGGCGTCGAAGCCGAACTGTCGACCAGCGGCGGCACTTCCGATGGCCGCTTCATCGCCGACATTTGCCCGCAGCTCATTGAAATCGGCCCGGTCAATGCGAGCATCCACAAGATTGACGAGTGTGTTGAAATCGCTGCCCTGCCGCAGCTTTCTGCAATCTATCACCGTATTCTCGAACAACTGTTACCCTGAAATGTTTGAACAGGCACAAAGCGAACTTTCAACGTTACGTGACCTGCTGCGTTTTGCCGTCAGCCGTTTTCACGAGGCCGGCCTGATCTACGGACACGGCACCGACAACGCCTGGGATGAGGCGGCCTACCTGTTGCTGCATACCCTGCATCTACCCCTCGACCGACTGGATCCCTATATCGACGCCCGGCTGACCAGCGACGAACGTATCGCGCTACTGAAGGTGATCCAACGCCGCATCAGCGAGCGCCTGCCGGCCGCTTACCTAACCAACGAAGCCTGGCTTGGCGATTGTCGTTTCTATGTCGACGAACGGGTGATCGTTCCCCGCTCGCACATCGCCGAGTTGCTGCACGAACAACTCAGCCCGTGGGTCGAAGATCCCTGGGCTGTGGGCCGCGTACTGGATCTGTGTACCGGCTCCGGCTGTCTGGCCATTCTTGCCGCGCACGCTTTTCCTAAAGCCAGGATCGACGCCATCGACCTTTCGCCGGAAGCTTTGGCAGTGGCCCGGCGCAATGTCGATGACTACGATCTTGGGTCGCGTCTCCGGCTCGTTCACTCCAACGCCTTTGCCGGAATTCAGGGGCGACAGTACGACGTGATCATTTCCAATCCCCCCTACGTCAATGCCGAATCGATGGCCGCCCTGCCGGAGGAATTCCGCCGCGAACCGGAAATCGCGCTGGCTGGTGGCAAGGACGGGCTCGATCTGGTCCGCCTCATTCTCAGGGAAGCGCCGAGTCATCTCAAAGCGGAGGGATTACTGGTGGTCGAAATTGGGCACAATCGCGATGATCTTGAGCTCGCATACCCCGATATTTCGTTTATCTGGCTTGATACCAGCGCTGGAGATCGGCACG
>JAYSZS010000280.1:0-3945 GCA_043737935.1 Propionivibrio sp.
TACCAGCTGAGATATTCGAGTATGCCCTTATCGTTTACTGTCCTTCACTTGCTTCCCAATCGCCGCGGCGAGCCCGTGGGGGTCGGCAACACTTACCCAAAGCGTGGAGTGGTTCTTGAAGCCGATGACCTTCGGGATCTTGTGCACGAACGCGATGCTCAAGCCCTTACGATGGTTCGTGCCGAAGGTGAGCCCATCGTCGGTCAAGCTGAGCCGCAAGCCAACTGCGGTGTACCAGCGGTGCGGTCCGGTGACAAGCGTGTGGTCGATGTTGTCGAGTGTGGTCTTCACGTTGAATCGCCCAAAGGTTGCGATGAGTTCCCCCTTGCCGGTGATGGTCACGCCGTCTTCGTCATCCACGCTGAGTGCAAAGAACAGCGCATTCCATCGCTTGTCTAACCGGTACGGGAAGTACTTTGCTTTCATGAACTAAGTTCTGCCTTTTTGAATGGTTTCCGAAATCAACCCCGAACCACAACGGTCTGCGTAAATTGACTTGTAAAATGCTTGTAAAACCGCGCCAATGCTAGAGTTTGTATTATTGTTCAACTCGCTCGTTTGCGAAGTTCATCCCGATAGCGCCTGCTGACAGGTACAAATCCGCCATCGCGCATTTTGGCGCGCGCATCACCTGATTCGAGCGGCTCGATTTCCTGTATGCAATCGAGGTTGACGATATAGCTGCGGTGCACGCGCACGAAGCGGGCGGGATCAAGGCGTGTCTCAATCGCAGCCATTGTCGAGCGCAGCGGGTAATCGCGTGAGCGCACGCGCAGATTAACGTAATTCCCCCAGGCTTGCAGCCATTCGACTTCCGCCGCGGGGAGCAGGAACTCCTTACCCAGTTTGCGTACCAGGAATCGTTCAGGGCGCTCGATAGGCTCGACCGGGGGGCCGGCGTCGGGCTCGGTCAACAGACTCGCTTCGCCTTGCAGGCGCCGTAACAACAATTCGTAGAAAACCACGATCAGCAGCACGCCAAAATAGGATCGAAAATCCTTGATGTATTCGTAGGCGAGTTCGCGCGGCCAATTGCCGAAGTCATAGACATCGCCTTGTAACACATAGATCATTTTTCGCAGCGCGACCATCGCGAACACGTGGATAAGCGAGAAAGGGATCGTCGCCAGCAGGTGCCAACGCAGGTTTTTGCGTAACGTCACAAGTTCCAGTGGAAAGCGACGGTCAAATGCAATCACCGCCGGTACCAGCGCCAGCAACACGAGATTGCTGGTCCATTCCCAGACTACCGGTTCCCACGCCGCAAAGTTAAGTTTTACGCGGCCAATGTCCATCCAGACGACAAGGCTGTTAATCGCGGCCTGAAGGCAAAAGAACACAATCCAGAAACCCGGTTCGACGACCGGTCGCCAGGGTTGGTAGCGCGCGAGCCAGTCCTGCGAGTCCTGCGAGTTTGTTGTCATGCGCGGATTTTAACTGGGGCGAACAGAATCCTGAGGAAATCCGTCACTGCCGTCCACCGCTTGTCACAAATCCAGCTCGATTCATCACATTACTATGGCGGGAGCGAGGGCAGCCGCCTAATCTGTCGACCTACGCAACCAACCGCCGCCCCGGCTCACGCCCCATGCTCCGTCGACACGATATAGATGCACTACGCGTAATTGCCTTCAGCCTCCTGATCGCCTACCATCTCGCCATGCTGTACGTGATGGATTGGGGCTGGCATCTGAAAAGCAGCTACCTCGCGGAATTCCTGCAAGTGCCAATGTTGTTTGTGAACCGCTGGCGCATGGATCTCATCTTCCTGATTTCGGGCATTTCGGCCGCGATCATGCTCGGCAAAAATGCGCCGGGGTCATTTCTGCGCGAGCGCAGCGGCCGCCTGCTCATTCCGTTGGTGTTTGGCGTGCTGTTTATCGTTCCGGTGCAGCCATATTGCCAAGGGG
The DNA here is from genome assembly GCA_043737935.1 of Propionivibrio sp. Lineage (GTDB taxonomy): Bacteria > Pseudomonadota > Gammaproteobacteria > Burkholderiales > Rhodocyclaceae > Propionivibrio. The sequence goes on from JAYSZS010000280.1 coordinate 1,911, forward strand.
TGGCCAACGGCTTGGTGGAGCCGGGCTTTATGCAGTTCCTGGGACGTTATTACACTGGCTATGCGTGGCCACCGAAAGCGTTCGACGGCTGGCAGACCGGCTACACCTGGAATCATCTCTGGTATCTGATTTACCTGTGGTGCTACACGGCACTGCTGGTGGCGCTACAAAAGCCGCTCGCCACGCGCATGGGACAAGGATTGCGCAACGCCTTCACCCAACTACGCGGCTGGCGATTGCTGGTGTGGCCGTTCGCGCCGCTGTTGGTCATCACCGTCACGCTGCAATTACAGTATCCACAGAACAACGCGCTGCTTAACGACTGGTACGCCCACGCGATCTACTTCACCGTATTTATGTACGGCTACTGGCTTGGCACTGACAAGGCACTGTGGGCGGAACTCGCGCGTCTGCGCAAAGAGGCTTTGGCATTGGGACTAATGGCTTATGCCCTGTATGCACTGACGCGCACCGTGTTCGACGACGATAGTCCGCCAGTGACGTACCTGATCGTCTGGAGTTTTCGCAACCTCTACATTTGGGCCGCGCTGTTCGCGATCCTCGGCTGGGGACACACGCTGTTGAACCGGCCGTTTCGCTGGCTGCCATGGGCAACACAGGCGGTGTACCCGTGCTACATCCTGCACCAGAGCTTGATCGTATTGCTGGCCTATTGGCTGGTACCACTGAAGCTGGGGCCTATGGTGGAGCCGTTGCTGGTGGGGTTGGGTACCGTGTCGGGATGCTGGCTGATTACGTCGCTGCTGGTGTCAAAAACAGGCTGGCTGCGGGTGTGTTTTGGATTGAAGCGATTGCCAGACGATGCGCCAGGCGTTGCAAGGATTTCGCCGCCACTCGTGCATCGATAAATTTTGTACCACTGCAAACGGGACCTCTTGCGTATTCGAGAGGCAAGACGAGATGAAAGCGAGCGCGATCCCGTTCTCCCGGTATCGCGCTTACGCCAAGTCGGCGGCGGCATGCGTCGCGGCATTCATGGTTTGCAAACGCGGGGTGCCAAATCAAAACTCAGTCCAATCCTCATTTTCGCCAGACGCCAAGGCTTTCGATTTGGGTCTGGCATTCACTTTCCCAAGCTGACGACTTTGCCGGAAATTGGCTTTTCCCGCGTCCGCGAGCACTGCATGTTGCCGATCACGTGTTTCACTGTTCACTCTGTTTTCGTCCAGCTTGAAGCGCGAAACGAGGTCGACAAGTTCCTGCGCTTGTCCGCGCATCGACTCGGCCGCAGCCGCGGCCTCTTCGACGAGGGCGGCGTTTTGCTGGGTCACCTGCTCCATTTGCGAGATGGTCCGGTTTATCTGATCAATACTCGCCGCCTGCTGGCCGGAAGCAACCGATATTTCACTGATGATGTCCGAGACTTGTTGAATTGCGCCTTCGTTAGACTGCATTGCCTTGGCCGCAAGGTCAACGAGTTGCGATCCTTCTTCAACCTGGTCTATGGTGGTCCCGATCAGGACCTTGATCTCTTTCGCCGCATCGGCACTGCGCTGGGCCAGCGCCCGGACTTCTGCGGCGACGACTGCAAATCCACGGCCTTGCTCGCCTGCCCTGGCCGCCTCCACCGCAGCATTCAGCGCAAGGATATTGGTCTGAAAGGCAATGCTGTCGATGATGCGGATGATTTCACTGATCTTCTTCGAGTTGGCCTCAACCCCTCTGATACTCTGCACCGCCTGCACGGCAATTTGGCCACCTTTTTTCGCTGCACTCGACGCCGAATTCGCCAGGCCATTAGCGCGAGTGGTGCTCTCCGCGTTTTGGCGAATAGTGCTGGTGAACTCTTCCATCGCCGAGGCGGTTTCTTCGAGCGCAGACGCCTGTTGCTCGGTCCGCGAGGAAAGATCCGCGTTGCCGACGCTGATTTGTTGGGACGCAATGCCAATCTCCCTGGAATTGATTGCGACTCTCGCGACGAGATCATTCAACCCCGCAACAAAAATGTTCAACGATTCCGACAGCCGGCCAAATTCACCCGGCATCGGCGGCAGCATACGGGTCAAATCCGCGT
>JAYSZS010000281.1:0-18843 GCA_043737935.1 Propionivibrio sp.
GCTTGGCCGCAAGTTTCCTGGGGACTGGTTTGGCCACGGCCCGGGCTGCCGGTTTGGCCACGGCCCGGGCTGCCGGTTTGGCAACAGCCTTGACTGCTGGTTTCGCAGCAGGCTTGGCTGCAGCCTTCTGTTCGGTCAAGCCCTGCACGACGGCGGTCAGTTCAACGACGCGCCTGGAAAGCTTATCGATATCCTTCTTGCTTGGCACACCCAGACTGCCGAGAGCACGCGCCACACGGTCTTCGAACACCTGCTCAAGGCGATCCCACGTACCAACCGCCTTACCGGCAACGACGGCAATCTTTTCATCCGTCATTATGCGCGTCCGCGCCTGAATGCTTTCACCTTCCTTGACCAGCGCATCAAACACCTTGCCGCCCTCTTCCTGAGCCTTGGCAAAAGCGCCGAGCCCTGCCAGCCAGATCTGATGTGCGGAATCCTTGACGGTCAGTGCGAGTTGGTTTTCGGTCAGACTACCCGCCAGTGCTTTCAATTTCTTTCCCATTTAAAACTCCTATATCATGAAAGTCATTCGAGCAACTTTCGAATCTACCTTCGCTCTCGTTAGAGGGGTCGGGGGTGAGGAAAACGGGCATGGCCTGCATTACCTTATTTTATTGACAAAGTCATATCCGTTCGCTTGGCTGCTTGTAAGGTCGGCAAGCGTTTTCTCTTGCTCCTTGATGCCATTGTAGAGACAATAAATAGAGGGGCATACAAATAGCCTAGGCATTACCCTCTAAAATCAATTCAGGCTCGCAAAGCAACCAGGAGGGGCGGATGAACTATTTTGTAACCGGAGCCACCGGTTTTATCGGCAAACGTCTTGTTGCCAAGCTTCTTGCACGACCCGGCAGCGTTGTATATTTTCTCGTGCGCACTATAGAGCGGCAACGCATCGATGAATTCCGCGATTACTGGGGCGTTGACGCGACACGCGCGATCCCGATCGTCGGCGATCTCACCCAGCCGAATCTTGGGGTAGTGCAAAGCGAAATTCGCAAACTGAAAGGCAAGGTCACTCACTTCTTACACCTCGCAGCGATATACGACCTCAGGGCCAGCGCGGAGGATCAGCAACGTGCCAATGTGGAGGGAACGCGCAACACCGTCGGCCTGGCTGAAACCATGGCCGTCAAGCATTTTCACCTGGTCAGTTCAATTGCCTCGGCGGGTCTGTTCGAAGGCCTCTTTCGCGAAGACATGTTCGAGGAAGCCGAGAACCTGGAAAACCCCTACTTCCGTACCAAACATGATTCCGAAGACATCGTGCGCACGGAGTGCCACGTGCCATGGCGCATCTACCGCCCGGCCATTGTCGTCGGCGATTCGCGCACCGGCGAGATGGGCAAGATCAACGGGCCGTACTATTTCTTCAAACTGATTCAGAAGATGCGCAAGCTCCTGCCGAGCTGGATGCCGACCATCGGCATTGAGGGCGGTCGCATCAACGTCGTTCCGGTCGATTTCGTTGTTGCGGCGATGGATCACATCGCCCACCTGAAAAATGAAGACGGCAAGTGCTTTCATCTGACCGACCCGAGTCCGATGCGTGTCGGCGACCTGCTCAACAGTTTTGCCCGTGCGGCGCACGCGCCGCAAATGACCATGCGTATCAATGCCGCGATTTTTGGTTTCATTCCCAAGCACATCCGCAAGGCGCTGTTCGCACTGACGCCGATTCGCCGTATTCGCAATGCGCTGATGAAGGATCTCGGTCTACCCGACAGCATTTTCGAGTTCATCAATTACCCGACCCGATTCGATTGCCGCGAAACACTGCGCGTACTCAAAGGCACTGATATTGCCGTGCCGCCGCTTGACACCTATGCCTGGCGCCTGTGGGATTACTGGGAACGCCATCTTGACCCGGACCTGTTCATTGATCACACGCTGCGCGGTCAGGTTGAAGGCAAGGTTGTGCTGGTCACCGGCGGCTCCTCGGGCATCGGAAAAGCAACCATCCGCAAGATTGCCGAGGCCGGCGCCATCGCCGTCACCATTGCTCGCGATGGTCAACAGCTTGACCAGACTCGCGCCGAGTTCGAGGCGGTCGGTTTGAAGCTGATCACGCACGTCGTCGACATTGCCTCGAAGGAACAATGCGATGCCTTCGTCAAGATCATGGCCGAGCAGCACGGCGGCGTCGATATTCTGGTGAATAATGCCGGACGTTCGATTCGTCGCGGCATAGAGAATTCGTTCGATCGTTTCCACGACTATGAACGAACCATGGAGGTCAATTATTTTGGCGCGCTGCGCCTGACCATGGGCTTGCTACCGGGGATGATCAAGAAAAGAAAGGGAATGGTGGTCAACATTTCATCGATCGGGGTGTTGACCAATGCCCCGCGCTTCTCGGCTTATGTAGCCTCGAAGGCCGCCATGGATGCCTGGACGCGTTGTGCAGCGTCGGAATTTGCTGACCGACACATCGACTTTACGACAATTAACATGCCACTCGTCAAAACTCCGATGATATCGCCGACCAAACTCTATGATCAGGTGCCCACCCTCACTCCCGAAGAAGCGGCCCTCCTGGTGGTCAACGCCATCATCCACAAACCGGTGCGCATTGCCACACGGCTGGGAATCTTTGGCGCGCTGCTGCATTCACTGATGCCGAAAGTGGCGCAAATCGTCATGAATACAAGCTTCCGCATGTTCCCCGATTCGATCGCCGCCGGTCAGAGCAAGAAGCCTGCTGCTATGCAAACACCATCGGCTGATCAGATCGCCTTCAGCCAGATCATGCGCGGCATGCATTTCTGAGCAGCCTGCCCTGAGCGCACAGCGTTCACCTGCGCTGCATGACGACGTGGTAAGCTGCAATACTTCCGGACCTCTGATAAAAGACAGATTCATTGTGCCTATGAACACGCTCATCCCTCCCGTCAATCCAGGCCTTAATGCTCGCGTATTGCTCAAAACCTTGCAGGAAACTTTCCCGGTTTTCCGCGAGTGCTCGCCACTGGTCATCGGCATCGACAAGCAACTTCTTGAACGGCTACCCGATGTTGACCGTAAAACCCTGCGCATCGCGCTGGGCATGCACACCCACTCGCTGCGTTATCTCAAGACAATGGAGAAAGCGACTCAACGCCTTGATCTTGACGGCAATGCAGGGGCCGAAGTGATGGCGACGCACCGCAGCCATGCCACTGAAGTCCTGCGCGAACGCTTCCGGAAAGATGCCGAACGGCGCCAGGCGCTACGCGAGGCCGAAGCACAGGAGCGTCAGCGTAGCGAGAAGCTCAGGCAACTGGTCGACAAATTCGACAAGAACAGGTAGGGTCCCGCAATTACCCTTCAGACCGTCAGCAGATCACTCACCGGTTGCTGCTCGACTTTGCCTGCGTCTGCTCTTCTTCACGTATCTTTCTTGAAAAAAAGCGCGCAACCAGAGGGCTATACCCAGGACAAATACAATAACGAACAGGCTGAAAAGCCCGATATCGCTTGAAAACAATGTGTTCCAGGCCGTGACTTATTTCCCCTTGCTATCAGATATTTGAGTAGAACCCGCTTCGGTTTTTGCTTCGTCAGGCAAACGTAGCGAAGCATTCTTTTCAATGTTCCAGTCGCCGGTCAAACGCCATTCGCCCTTCTCGTCCTCCAGGACAATACGCCAGCGACCGGTCAGAAGGGCACTCAGCTTGCCCGAATAAGACCCCGCACCATCCGCGCGCAAGAGGACATTCTGATCGACCCCGGCCCGCGTTGGATGCGCAATTCGAAGTTTGAGCACGCCCGGCAGAACGGTATCCGGCTTCCCGCGCAGCAGTATCCGGATTTGCTTCCCATCGGTACTGAGCATCAGATCGGCCTGCAAGCCCAGCCTAACGGAATTCTGGTTGCGTGCCGTCACCTGATTCACGGCCAGACCCTGCTTGTAGTAGTCGTCATCGACCAGGCCATCATTGCTGCTGACGGCCAGATACAGTGTGATAAACCCGGCAATGACCACAATGAAGGGACCGGCCATGAGAATCCATGGCCAGGGATGGCGATACCAGGGCTTGATAGCAATCAATTTTTGATTCATGGCATGAAGAAAGTCGTCTTCTCGCGCACGGCAATCGAGTCGTGATTGAGCGCACGTACATCAAAGAAAATCTTGTTTGAACCCTTGCTGGCGTCCTGAGCCGATACGATGAGCAGAACGCTCTTGTTGGAAGCGGCTGGCACTTCGACGATTCGATTGCCGGCGATGTCGATCCCCTCGATGCCGCTAACACTGATTGCGTAATGGTGTGTCGTGGCATCGGTGTTCATCACGTTCAGCGTGAACACGTTCTCGATTCGTCCGTCGTCGGCTTCACGGTAGAGCGTTGAGCGATCGCGCAGGATATCGACCCGGAGTGGAATACGAGTGCTTAAACTCCAGGCCGTCGCGGCAATAATCACCAGCAGGATCGATGTGTACAGGATAGTGCGCGGACGCATCAGATGAGCGAGGATGTCGCGCGGCTTATAATGCTTGGTCAGCGCATTTTCGGTCGAGTAGCGAACCAATCCGCGCGGGAAGCCTACCTTGTCCATCACCGTATCGCAGGCATCGATACAGGCGGCACAGGCAATGCACTCGTATTGAAGGCCGTTACGAATGTCGATCCCGGTGGGACAAACCTGGACGCAGATGCCGCAATCGACGCAGTCGCCGAGATTCTGGGGTTTCGCATCGACATTTTTTTTGCGCAGGCCGCGCGGCTCGCCACGCTCGGCATCGTAAGTGATGATCAAGGAATCGGGATCGAACATGACGCCCTGAAAACGCGCATAAGGGCACATGTACTTGCATACCTGCTCGCGCATGAAGCCGGCCATCATGTAGAGGAAAGCCGCGTAGAAAAAAATCCAGAAGATTTCCCAGGGGCCCAGCGTCACCGTGGCAATCGAGCCGATGAGCTCCCTGATCGGCGTGAAGTAGCCGACAAAGGTGACCCCGGTCCACAGCGCCACCAGTAGCCACAGCGAATGCTTGATCGCTTTGAGTCGGAATTTTCGCGCATTCATTGGCTGCGCGTCGAGCTTCATGCGCGCCGGACGCTCGCCTTCGAGCTTGCGCTCGATCCACATGAACAGCTCGGTATAGACCGTCTGCGGGCAGGCGTAACCGCAGAACAGACGGCCACCAACCGCCGTCACCAGAAACAGCGAATAGGCCGAGATAACCAGCAAGACAGCCAGATAAATCGCATCCTGTGGCCAGAAAACCAGGCCAAAAATATAGAACTTCCGCTCGACCAGGTGGAAGAGAACGGCCTGGCGCTCCCCCCAATCGATCCAGCAAAGGCCGTAGAACAAAGCCTGGGTGACAAAAACCATGGCCCAGCGCCAGTTGTTGAAAACACCCTTGACGCTGCGCGCATAAATCGTTTTGTGCTTCTCGTACAGCCCCTCGCTATTGATGACAATCGGCTGGCTTGAGTTATTCACGGCCTTGTTCATGATTGCACTTTCTAATCCATTTAAGAATTACACGTTACTCTAATATACGGTACGGAATAACATGCAATTGTGACAAGGATCAGATCCGTTTCCCCCTGGATAAAATAGAAGGGGCAACTCGCGTTGCCCCGCCTGGGCCACTCCAAGAATTATTTCTTCTCGCCGCCCTGGCTCAGATTAAGCACATAAGCGGACAACAAGTGAATCTTGGCTTCACCGAGGAAGTCTTTCATGGCCGGCATCTGGTTGGCTCGCCCCTGGGTGATGGCTTGAACAATTCTGGCCTCGGAACTCCCGTAGATCCAGACATTGTCGGTCAGGTTGGGGGCGCCGATGGCATACATCCCCTTGCCATCCTGACCATGACAGCCCGCACAAACGGCCTCGAACTTGGGCTTGCCCTTGGCCGCAAGCGCACTGTCGTTACTCAGGCCGGGGAGTGAGCGCACATAATTGGCCACTTCTCTGGCTCCGGCTTCGCCGCCGATGGCATCCGGGTTGCCGCCATACGCCGGCATCATGCCCATGCGCCCGGCGGTGATCGTTTCAACGATCTGGGCCGGCTCGCCACCCCACTGCCAGTCCTTGTCGGTGAGGTTAGGATAGCCCTGTTCTCTTGAACCCTGGGCTGCTGCGCCATGACACTGCGTGCAATAGGTCTGGTACAGGCGGCCACTCATTTCCATCGCTTCCTTGTTGGCGGCGACGGTCTGCAAATCCATCTTCAGGAACTTTTCGAAAAGCGGATTGACCTGGGCATCCACCTTTTCACGCTCCAACTGATACTGGCCACTGGACGACCAGCCGAGCAGGCCCTGGAAGCTGCCGAGCGTCGGATACAGAAGGGCATAAACCAGCGAGAAGATAATGGTGATGTAAAACAGCCACATCCACCACCGGGGAAGTGGATTGTTGTACTCCTGAAGAGACTCATCCCATACATGACCCGTGGTATCGCTCGTCTGTTCGTTACCCGGATGGTGAATGCTTTGCGACCAGAGAAAGACGCCACAGATCAGGACACTTCCCAGCACCAGCAGGATGACATACCAGTTCCAGAACTGATTGACAAAAATGTTCATGATATTTTCCTTTTTTCGTTGCCCGAAGTAAGACCGAGTTCGGCTCGATCCGCTTCCTCATCTGCAAACGGCAAATTGGCCGCTTCCTCGAAGCGTTTTTTGTTGGCCTTCAAACCGTAAGCCCACCAGACAATACCCAGAAAGGTCACCAGGGAGACCACCGTCACCAGGGATCGCAGATCGTTGATATCCATGGCCTTACTTGGCCCCTTTCAACTCGATTCCCAGCCCCTGCAGATAGGCGACCAGAACGTCGAGTTCGGTTTTGCCCTCGAGTTGCTTGCCGGCTTCGGCGATTTCCGCATCGGTGTAAGGCACTCCCACCATGCGCAGCGCACTCATCTTGGCTCCGATCGTCGAGGCGTTGACCGGGGTCTTGTCAAGGAAGGCGTAAGCCGGCATGTTGGACTCGGGAACCACGTCGCGCGGATTGATCAGGTGCGCACGGTGCCAATCGTCCGAATAGCGGCCACCCACCCGATGCAGATCCGGGCCGGTACGCTTGGAACCCCACTGGAACGGATGGTCATAAATGAACTCGCCGGCCACCGAGTAGTGACCATAGCGCTCGGTTTCAGCACGGAACGGGCGGATCATCTGCGAGTGGCAGTTGTAGCAGCCTTCGCGGATATAGATGTCGCGACCGCTCAGACGCACCGGATCGTAGGGCTTGAGACCGTCTACCGGTTGCGTCGTCGCGTTCTGGAAGAACAAGGGAACAATCTCGACCAGCCCACCCCAGATGATCGTCAGCACGGTCAGGACGATCAGCAAGCCAACGTTGCGTTCTATCAAATCATGCGTAAATTTCATTTTAGTAGAGCCTCCCTGTTAGGCGTGTTGGCCGGCCGGAACCAGCACCGGCGCATCGACGGTACTTCCACCGGCCATGGTCTTGAACATGTTGTAGGCCATGATCAGCATGCCGGAAAGGAAAAGAACACCACCCACCAGACGAATGGCCCAGAACGGGTAGGTCGCCTTGACCGATTCGACGAAGCTGTATGCCAGCGTGCCATCGGCATTGCTCGTGCGCCACATCAAACCCTGCATCACGCCGGCAATCCACATCGAAGCGATATAAAGCACGATGCCGATGGTCGCCACCCAGAAGTGGACGGTCATCAGTTTGACGCTGTGCATCTGGGGCTTGCCGAACAGGCGCGGCAGCAGATAGTACATCGAGCCGATCGTAATCATCGCCACCCAGCCCAGTGCACCGGAGTGCACGTGACCCACTGTCCAGTCGGTATAGTGCGACAGCGCATTGACCGTCTTGATCGACATCATCGGGCCTTCGAAGGTCGACATGCCGTAGAACGAGAGCGAGGTAATCAGGAATTTCAAGATCGGATCGTCACGCAGCTTGCCCCAGGCACCGGACAGCGTCATGATGCCGTTAATCATGCCCCCCCACGACGGCGCCAGCAGAATCAGCGAGAAGATCATTCCCACCGACTGCGTCCAGTCGGGCAACGCGGTGTAGTGCAGGTGGTGCGGGCCGGCCCACATGTAGGTGAAGATCAGCGCCCAGAAGTGCACCACCGACAGCCGGTACGAATAAATGGGTCGACCGGCCTGCATCGGAACAAAGTAGTACATCATGCCCAGGAAGCCGGCGGTCAGGAAAAAACCGACCGCATTGTGGCCATACCACCACTGAATCATCGCATCCTGGACACCGGCGTAGGCCGAGTAGGACTTGGGTGTCAGGATGCCGGCGGAAAAAACCGGAATCTCGGCGCTATTGACCAGATGCAGCACGGCAACGGTCAGAATCATTGAGCCGAAGAACCAGTTGGCCACATAAATGTGGCTGACCTTGCGCTTGGCAATGGTGCCGAAGAACACCACGGCGTAGGAAACCCAGACGACGGTGATCAGGATGTCGATTGGCCACTCCAGTTCGGCGTATTCCTTGCCGGAGGTGAAACCCAGCGGCAGCGAAAGCGCGGCCAGCAGGATAACCAGTTGCCAGCCCCAGAAGGTGAATGCAGCCAGACCGCCGGCAAACAGGCGGGCATGGCTGGTACGCTGAACGACGTAATAGGATGTCGCAAACAGCGCGCAGCCGCCGAAAGCAAAAATTACCGCATTGGTATGCAGCGGCCGCAGACGACCGTAGGTCAGCCACGGACCGAAATTCAACTCCGGCCAGACCAGTTGGGCCGCGATGATGACACCGACCAGCATGCCGACAATGCCCCAGATGACCGTCATTACGGCAAATTGCCGCACCACCTTGTAGTTGTACATCGATTGAGTTGCTGACATGAACCCACCTCACTTAATGATTTGGAACATCAATTACAGGTAAAAAATGCCGCTAAAACTTCCTTTAAAGCCGCATTAGAAAACTTCTTAATTCTAACCGCTACAAACCCGATTAGTAATAGTTCCTTCTCCCAAAAAATAAATATTTGCCCGATTCAGGGGCCTATTCAACACCCTTCCGAGAAGTTATTAACCTTATCAAAACGGGTTTAACCGGATGCATCCTTTTTGCTGCGCTCACCTGCTGAACGAGCCGGATCGGGATTAACATCGGCGGCAAGGTCGGGAGCATCGCCACGGGTATCGCCACGGGTATCGCCGAGCTTGTCATCATCCATCAGCACCCGGTATCCCGGCCCCTCCAGATCATCGAACTGGCCGCTGCGCAACGACCACCAGAAAACGAGGCCAATCAGAAAAACCAGCACCACCGAAAGCGGGATCAGCAGATAGAGACTTTCCATGGTCGATCGGGACTCCTTAATACTCACTAACCCGCTGCAGTCGCAAGGAATTCAAAACGACCAGCAACGAACTGCCGGACATGCCGATGCCGGCCATCCACGGCGTAATGAAACCGAAAATCGCCAGCGGCAGCGCAATCAGGTTATAGGCAAAAGCCCACAGCAGATTTTGCCGGATAACGCGCAATGCGCGGCGCGCGACGAAAAACCCCCGGCTCAGATGCTCAAGATTCTCCGATAGCAACACCAGATCGGCCTGCGTCCGCGCCAACTGCGAACCGCCCCCCATGGCCACCGACACCTGCGCCTGCGCCAGCACCGGCGCGTCATTGACCCCATCGCCGACCATCGCCACGATCGCCCCGCCGGCCTGCAGACGACAGACGTATTCGTGCTTGCCCTGCGGCGAAACGCCGGCTTCCACCGCGTCGATGCCCAGAGTCTGCGCCACCTTGCCGGCCACCGGCGCCGCGTCGCCGCTCAACAGCGCGATGTGGCGACCGTCGGCCCGCAGCGCCGCGATCATCGCCGCCGCTTGCGGCCGGATTTCATCACCGAAACGAAACAGCGCCAGCCAGCCCGTAGCGTTGCCCAACGCGATCACCGTATCGCTGCTGGCGGCGAAAGAACGCGCCGATACCGGCAGCGGCTGACCGTGCACAGCCGCAACATAGTCCGGCCGTCCGACACGAATGACGCGGCCCTGGTGCAGCGCCTGCATCCCACTTCCGGGCTCATTGGTCACGCCGGCCAACTGAGCAGGCAGGGTACCCGTTGCCGCCTTGCGCAGCGCAGCCCCGACGGGGTGCTCGGAGGACTGCTCGATGGCTGCCGCCAGCGCCAGACAAGCCTCCCGGTCGAGCATCCCCAAGGGCAATACCTCCTGCAAGCTCATCTGCCCGGTGGTCAGCGTCCCGGTCTTGTCGAACACAAAGTGCGTTGCCCGCGCCAGCGTCTCGATCGCGTGGCTGCGAGTAACCAGCAGACCGGTGCGCGCCATGGCGCCGCTGGCCACCGTCAAGGCCACCGGCGTAGCCAGCGACAGCGCACAGGGGCAAGTCACCACCAGCACCGAAACGGTAATCCACAAGACTTTAGCCGGATCGATGAACCACCAGGTCAGCGCCACCGTCGCCGCCACCAGCAGCAATGCCAGGATGAAGCGACCGGCAATACGGTCGGCGAGCTCGACAATGCGTGGTTTCTCCATCGCCGCCCGCTCCATCAGGCGGATGATCGCCGACAGTCGGGTCGCCTCGCCGACCTGTTCGACCCTGATCCACAAGGGGCTTTCGACATTAACCGCGCCGCCGGTAACCGCCGACCCCGGAGCCTTGGTTAGCGGCGCGCTTTCGCCAGAGAGCAGGGATTCATCCGCACAACTGAGGCCTTCAATCACCTGCCCGTCGGCCGGAATCGTCTCCCCCGGTTTGACCAGCACCACATCGCCCGGCTCAAGCTCGGCCGCCATCACCTGCTCCAGCGATCGATTCTGCGGATAGCCGGCGACCTTGGTCGCCAGGTCAGGCAGCAGCCTGGCCAGCACCTCGGTGAAGCTCACGGCACGCTGCCTGGCCGTCATTTCCAGGAAACGACCGCCGAGCAAAAAGAAAACGAACATGGTCACCGAATCGAAATAGACCTCGCCCGAAGCCGTCAGTGTCGCCCACACGCTGGCCGCAAAGGCCGCACCGACGCCCAGCGCGACCGGCACATCCATCCCGACCCGGCGCAGTCGCAGGTCGCGCCAGGCCCCACGAAAGAAGGGCGCGGCTGAATAAAAGACCACCGGCAGGGTCAGCAGCAGGCTCGCCCAGCGCAACAGCAATTCAATGTCGGGCGCCATATCCCCGTCGCCGGCAAGATAGGCAGGGATGGCGTACATCATCACCTGCATCATCCCGAAGCCGGCCACGAACAGCCGCCACAGGGCGCTGCGCCGCTCCTTGCGCGCCAGTGTCTCATTCCTGCTCGCGTCGTACGGATAAGCGCGATAACCGATGGCCACGATGGCGGCCAGGATGCCGGAAAGCCTGATTTGCCGCTCATCCCAGCGCACCCGCGCACGCCGCGTCGCAAAGTTGATCTCCATGGCGGTGACGCCAGGGAGCTTCGCCACCTGCTGCTCGTTGAGCCAGATGCAGGCAGCGCAGGTGATACCCTCGATGATCAACGAGGCTTCGCGTTCGCTGTCGCCCAGCACGCGAACGAAACTCTTCTGAAAATCGGCATGATCATAGAGCTTCAGGCCCTCCACAATGGCCGGCAAGGCTTCGCGCGGCGATTCTGGCAAGGCATCCCGATTGCGGTAATAGTCAGCCAGCCCGTTATCGACAATCGCCTGCGTCACCGCCTGACAGCCGATGCAGCACATGGCGCGCGGCTGCTCATCGATGCGGACCGACAGGTCGACCGCGGCCGGGACAGGCAAACCGCAGTGATAACAACTTTTCTGGCTCATTACTCCGCAGTTCCTGATACCGGAAAGAAAAAAAACGCCCGCTACTTGCCCGCTCATTCTGAAGCCAAGGAGTATAAGCCAGTTCGGGGATGCCGGGAGTTCAACAAGGGCAAGCGGTGCTGAGCATGGCTGACACCCGCCGCATGTGCTGTAGGTGCGCTTCTCGGCTAAGTGCCGGCGTAAGCCGACAATAGACCTTGCCTCGGGCTGAGGTCCGGTTACGCAAAATGCCGCTAACCCGACCTACAAGGATTACGACTCGCATTGCAGGGCAATTGCATCGAACTGAAACACCCACCGCGAAGGCGCGAAGAACGCAAAGTTTTCGCAAAGAAAGTCAAAAGCGATCAATACCTATGGGCTTTCTTCGCTCCTCTTTGCGTTTCCTTTACGCCTTTGCGGCTTTGCGGTGGACTTTGAAGTTTGATGCGATTGCCCTGACTGGCATTGCCCTGCCTGCCAAAAGGCCGTGGAAAACCATTATAATTCAGCCCCTTTCCGTTTTTACCCTACCCCCTCGTCCTGATGCTTGTTTATCGCGGATTTTCACAGACAGCCCCTCGTGCCACGGTGCTGACCATCGGCAATTTCGATGGGGTGCATCTCGGTCACCGTGCGCTGCTGGCGCAACTGAAAGCCACCGCCGAAAGCGAGAATCTGCTGCCGGCGGTGCTCACCTTCGAGCCGCATCCGCGTGAATTCTTTGCCCCCGATTCGGCCCCGGCGCGCCTGTCCACCTTGCGTGAGAAGCTCGAGCTGATTGCCGACGAAGGTGTAGCGCTGACCTGGGTGGGCTATTTCAATGCCCGCTTTGCCGCGTTTTCGGCAGAAGAATTCATCGAACGTATCCTGGTTGGCAGCCTGCGCGTCAAGCATCTGATCATCGGCGACGATTTCCGCTTCGGCGCTGACCGCCGAGGCAACTTTGCACTGCTGCGCAAAGCCGGCGAGCGTTACGGTTTTCAGCTTGAAGCCATTGACAGCGTCACGCTTGAAGGAGAACGCGCATCGAGTTCTGCGGTACGCGACGCCCTCGCCGAGGGGCGCATCGAACACGCCGCTCGCCTGCTCGGACGCCCCTATTCAATCGACGGTCGCGTGGTTCACGGCGACAAAATGGGGCGCCAGCTTGGTTTTGCTACGGCCAACATCCGCATCAAGCACGACAAGCCCCCGCTGCTGGGCGTATTCGCTGTCGAAGTTCGCGGGCTGAACGGCGGGCCGCACCGGGGCGTAGCCAACCTTGGCATCCGTCCGAGCGCCCATCCGCTGGTTCGCCCGATTCTCGAAGTTCACCTGTTTGATTTCTCCACCGAGATTTACGGCACCCACCTGAATGTGCGTTTCCTGCACAAGCTGAGAAACGAAATGAAGTTTCCTGGCCTCGATGTTCTCAAGGCGCAGATTGCCTGCGACGTCAGCGAAGCAAGGTCTTACTTCCACCATAAAGACGCAAAGAGATAAAGATGACAGTGAGAATAACGCTTGAACAATCATTAACTCAGGGTAAATTTGTTCTAGAAGACCCCAGTCATTCAGGCAAAAGCCGAAATCCAGATTCGTCTAACTGATCAAGAGGTTAAAAGAATGTTTGATAAACGAACTGGATTCCGGGTCAAGCCCGGAATGACGGTATTTTAATAAGTTGGCGCCAGAACAAACTTACCGTGATCATTAACAAATGCATTCTGCTCAAGTCCTGGCCTATCTTGAACTCACTGATATGCGACCTGGACTACTAACAAATTTCAATATTGAAGTACAGCATAAAGGCAGGAACGAATTGCCAATGAATTTTATCTTTTCTTTGCGTTTTCTCTGTGCCCTCTGTGCCTCTGTGGTGGATTTTATAAATGCCTGATTACAAAAAAACACTCAATCTGACCGATACCCCCTTCCCGATGCGTGGCGATCTCGCCAAACGCGAGCCGCAGTGGGTTGCGCTCTGGCAGGAGAAGCAGCTCTACGAGCAGATTCGCGAAGCGGCCAAGGATCGCCCGCGCTTCATCCTGCACGACGGTCCGCCCTATGCCAACGGCGATATCCACATCGGTCACGCGGTGAACAAGATCCTCAAGGACATCATCATTCGCTCGAAGACGCTGGCCGGTTTGGATGCGCCTTATGTCCCCGGCTGGGACTGCCACGGCCTGCCGATCGAGCATCAGATCGAGAAGCGGCACGGCAAGCACATTGCCGGCGACAAGGTGCGCGAACTATCGCGCGCTTTTGCCGCCGAGCAGGTCGAGCGCCAGAAAAAAGATTTCATCCGTCTCGGAATTCTTGGCGAGTGGGACAACCCGTACCTGACGATGGCGTACAAGACCGAGGCCGACGAAATCCGTTCGCTCGGCAAAATCCTCGGAAAGGGCTACCTCTACCAGGGGTTGAAGCCGGTGAACTGGTGCCTGGACTGTGCCTCGGCGCTGGCTGAGGCCGAAGTCGAGTACGAGGATAAAAACTCTCCGGCGATCGACGTCGCCTTCGAGGTGCATCCCAACCACGCCGAAAAGGTTGCCAAAGCCTTCGGCCTGACGCACCTGCGCGGCCCGGCCTTTGCCGTGATCTGGACCACCACGCCGTGGACCTTGCCGGCCAACGAAGCCGTCAGCGCCCACCCGGAATTCGACTACGATCTGATCGACACGCCGAAGGGCGCACTGATCCTCGTTCGCGAACTGGCCGAAGCCTGTCTGGAACGTTATGCCCTCGAAGGCACGGTGATCGGCTCGGCCAGGGGCGCCGCGCTTGAAAACGTGCTGCTCAGGCACCCCTTCCAGGAGCGTGACGTAGCCCTCATCTGCGGCACGCACGTTACCCTCGAAGCCGGAACCGGCCTGGTGCATACGGCGCCGGCGCACGGTGCCGACGACTACCTGATCGGCAAGGTCTATGGCCTGCCGGTCAACAACCCGGTCGGCGACGATGGCCGGTTTCTCGCCGGCACCCCCACCCTCTCGGTTTCGCCGCTGGCCGGCAAGACAGTCTGGGAAGCCAATCCGCTGGTCTTGCAGGAACTCGAAGTCAGGGGTCGACTACTCAAGCACGAGCGCATCACTCACAGCTACCCGCACTGCTGGCGGCACAAAACGCCGATCATCTTCCGTGCCACCACGCAGTGGTTCATTGGCCTGGACCACAAGGACCGGGAAGACGCTGCCTCACTGCGCTGGATTGCCGAACGCGCCGTCGATGAAACACAATTCTTTCCGGCCTGGGGTCGAGCACGACTTGAGGCGATGATGAAAACCCGACCCGACTGGTGCGTTTCGCGCCAGCGCAACTGGGGCGTGCCGATCCCCTTCTTTCTGCACCGGGAAACCGCTGCGCTGCATCCGCGCACCCCGGAACTGATCGAAGAAGTCGCCCGGCGCGTTGAACAGGCCGGCATCGAAGCCTGGTTCTTGCTCGACGCCAGCGAACTGCTCGGTGACGAAACCGCCCACTATCGCAAGATGAGCGACACGCTCGATGTCTGGTTCGATTCCGGCGTAACGCATTCGAGCGTCCTGCGCGGTTCGCATCAGGCCCAGCTCGCCTACCCTGCCGACCTCTATCTCGAAGGCTCCGACCAGCACCGCGGCTGGTTCCAGAGCTCGCTGCTCACCGGCTGTGCCATTGACGGCCGCGCACCGTACAAGGCGCTACTGACGCACGGCTTCGTGGTCGACGGCAAGGGGCTGAAAATGTCCAAGTCGAAGGGCAACGTCATCGCGCCGCAGAAGGTTTCCGACACGCTCGGCGCCGACATCCTGCGCCTGTGGACCGCCGCCACCGACTACTCGGGCGAACTGTCGATTTCCGACGAAATCCTCAAGCGCGTCGTCGAGTCGTACCGCCGTATCCGCAATACGCTGCGTTTCCTGCTCGCCAACACCTCGGATTTCGACCCGGTCAACGACCTGCTGCCGCCTGAGCAGTGGCTCGAAATCGACCGCTACGCGCTGGCCATGGCGCGCCAGTTGCAGGCGCAGTGCACGGCCGATTATGGCAAGTACGAGTTCCACCGCGTCGTGCAGGCCTTGCAATCCTTCTGTTCAGAAGACCTCGGCGGTTTTTACCTCGACATCCTGAAGGACCGGCTGTACACCGCCGCCGCCCGCTCCGGTGCGCGCCGCTCGGCGCAGAGCGCGCTGTGGCATATCACGCAAACTTTCGCGCAACTGATGGCGCCCATCCTCGCCTTTACCGCCGAGGAAGTATGGCAAACGCAGACCGGCAAGACCACGTCGATCATGCTGCAAACCTGGCAGCCGCTTCCTGCTCCCGCTGGCGAAGCCGTACTGCTCGACAAGTGGAGCAAGATCCGCGTCTATCGCGCCGAAGTCACGCGCGCCCTGGAGGAACTGCGCGTCGCCGGCCGCATCGGATCCTCGCTGCAAGCTGAGGTCAGAATCCATGCCGATGGCGAAAAGTACGAGATCCTCGAATCGCTGGGCGACGATCTGCGCTTCGTCCTCATTTGCTCGACGGCCCGCATCGTGCGCAACGCGGAAGAAAAACTTGAATGCACCGCGCTCGGTCATGCCAAATGTGAACGGTGCTGGCATGTGCGCGAGGACGTGGGAGCCCATACCGAACATCCGGACCTCTGCGGTCGTTGCGTGAGCAACCTCCATGGCGAAGGAGAAGCCCGTGCCTGCGCGTAACATCGGAAGCTGGCTGACGCTGGCCGGAGTCATCATCCTCCTTGATCAGATCAGCAAGTGGATCGTTCTTGGCGCGTTGCAGCCCGGCGATTCCCGCTATGTCGCCCCCTTCTTCAACTGGGTGCTGACCTTCAACAGCGGCGCGGCGTTCAGCTTCCTGGCCGATGCCGGCGGCTGGCAACGCTGGTTCTTCACCGTGCTGGCACTCGGCGTCTCGGTCTGGATCGTAACCCTGCTGCGCCGGCATACCGGCGAGTTCCGGATCTCGCTGGCGCTCACCCTGGTGCTCGGCGGTGCGCTCGGCAACGTCATCGACCGCATCCGCTTCGGTGCAGTCGTCGATTTCATCCAGTGGCACGTTGCCGGCTACTACTGGCCGGCATTCAACGTCGCCGATTCGGCGATCACCCTTGGCGCCATTTTGCTCGTCTGGGATCAACTGGTGACGAAACCCGCTGCCGATAGCGCGGTCAAAACCGGCCAGGATTAGTCAGTACGCCGAAAGGCAGTACGGCATTCCCTGAACTCAATGAGGTTTTAGAATGAACAAGCCAAGCCCTTTGACCGTACAACCCGACAGCTACCTGACGCTCCATTACCGCCTGTCGGACGATGCAGGAAATGAGTTTGTCAGCACCTTTGACCTCTCTCCGGCAACCCTCCAGATGGGCGGTCGCCAGCTTGCCGAGCCACTCGAAAAATGCCTCATCGGGCTGGCGGCACAGCAACGCCATGTTTTCCAGCTTGGCGCCATCGAGGCCTTCGGTGAATACAACCCGCAACTTGTCGAACGCATTGCACGCAGTGCCCTGCCACCGGAAGTTGAACTCAGGGAAAACTCGCTGATCGAGTTTGGCGCGCCCGATGGCGGCGCCGGTTTTGCAGGATTCCTGCGTGAACTGAGCGAGACCACCGCCCTCTTCGACTTCAACCACCCGCTTGCCGGCAAGCCGATCCGCTTCGAAGTTGAAATCATCGGCATCATGTAAATGATCCTGAAAAACGCAGTTGAATGTAATGCCAATATTGTAGGCCCCCTCCCCGGCCCTCATCCCCGGCCTTTCTCCCGCAGGGAGAAGGGTGCAAACCCCCTCTCCCTGCGGGAGAGGGTCGGGGTGAGGGCCAACACGGGCCATACTTGGTGTTGCGGCGGTCACGCTCTACCGCGATTTCCAGGGTGATTCGTGAAAACCAGTTTCAGTGGTCATTACCGCTTCGGCGGGAATCCGGCAGGTCTCCTCCGGTTCCGGGTCAAGCCCGGAACGACGAGGTCAACACCATTCCTTTGTCTTGATTGAGGACCCCATGCAAATCATTCTCGCCAACCCTCGCGGCTTCTGTGCCGGTGTCGAACGCGCCATCGCCATCGTTGAGCGCGCCATTGAAAAATTCGGCGCGCCGATTTATGTCCGCCACGAAGTCGTGCACAACAAGTATGTGTGCGACGATCTGCGCGCCAAGGGCGCCGTATTCATCGACGATCTGGCCGATGTACCGAGCGGCAGCACGCTTGTTTTCAGTGCCCACGGCGTCTCTCAAGCCGTCCGTGAAGAAGCGGCATCGCGCGGGCTAAAAATCTTCGACGCCACCTGCCCGCTGGTCACCAAGGTTCATGTCGAAGTGGGCAAGATGCGCAAGGAAGGCCGCGAAATCATCATGATCGGGCACAAGGGACACCCCGAGGTAGAAGGGACGATGGGGCAGAGCAGGCAGGGGATGCACCTCGTAGAAACCGTCGCTGATGTAGATCGGCTTGCAGTCAAGGATGCCGCCCGACTCGCTTACGTCACGCAAACTACGCTGTCGGTCGATGACGCCGAGAAAGTGGTTTCCACCTTGCGCCAACGCTTCCCGTCGATTGTCGGCCCGAAGCGCGACGACATCTGCTATGCCACACAGAATCGGCAGGACGCGGTACGAACACTGGTCGACTCCTGTGATCTCATCCTTGTTGTGGGATCCTCGACCAGTTCAAACTCGAACCGTTTGCGTGAAGTTGCTGAGAGCCGTGGCGTTCCCGCTTACCTTGTCGATCGGGCCGATCAAATACAAGCAGAGTGGCTTTCCGGCGTGCGACGCACGGGGCTCACTGCGGGAGCCTCGGCACCCGAACTGCTCGTGCAGGAGGTCATACTCCGCTTGACTGCACTCGGCGCTGAAGCCGTGCTCGAACTTCCAGGAATCGATGAGAGTGTTATTTTCCCTCTACCGAAGGAATTGGCATCCTCCAGTTGAGCCGCACACACCAGGGCAGACCGTTGTATTCAGAGTGAATGCACACTGATTTAACCTGACCTGCCATTGCGCCGCAAACACCTGCCAAAGGGCCATCTCCAGATGGACATCAAATCCGGGACAGGGTCAAAACGAACAAATCCAAAAAAGACGGGCCATTTCGGCCCGTCCAAGCGTTAACTTCAGTGCGCATTGAATTACTTTAGAATTTCTCGCCAAGCGCCACG